>DASRDL010000343.1:0-6592 GCA_035652635.1 Hyphomicrobiaceae bacterium
GCCGTCGGCGAGCAGGTGGTGACGACCGGGCAGATCAAGCTCAATCCGGGGGCCTCCATCCGCATCGACAACACACAGCCCCTGATCCGGCCGGAAGAGCGGCCCAGGCAGTAGCGGAGGCGCGGACCCCATGTCGTTCACCGACATCTTCATCCGCCGGCCCGTGCTGGCGACCGTGGTGAGCCTGCTGATCCTGCTCATCGGCCTCGCCTCGGGCTTCAACCTGCCGGTGCGGCAATTCCCGCGCACCTCCAACACCACGATCACCATCACCACCGTCTACCCGGGCGCCAACGCCGACCTGATCAAGGGCTTCATCACCACGCCGATCCAGCAGGCGGTGGCCAGCGCCGAGGGCATCGACACGCTCGTCTCCTCCTCGCAGCAGAGCACGAGCACCGTGACGCTCAACCTGCGCCTCGATGCCGACCCCGACCGGGCGGTGGCCGACGTGCTGTCCAAGATTCAGCAGGTCAAAAGCGTGCTGCCGGCCGAGTCGCAGGACCCGATCGTCATCAAGCAGACGGGCGAGCCCTACGCGCTCATGTACCTCTCCTTCAACAGCAAGGTGATTTCGGCCTCGCAGATCACCGACTACCTGACGCGCGTGGTGCAGCCGCGGCTGCAGACCATCGACGGGGTGGCCAACGCCCAGATCCTGGGCGGGCAGACCTTCGCCATGCGCATCTGGCTCAACCCCGACAAGATGGCCGCGCTCGGCGTCACGCCGCTGGACGTGCGCAACGCGCTCGCCGCCAACAACTTCACCAGCGCCGCCGGCCAGGTGAAGGGCGACTTCGTGCAGACCACCATCAACGCCGAAACGGCGCTCAACAACCCCGCCGAGTTCGGCAAGCTGGTGGTGGTGACGCGCGGCGACGCGCTGATCCGCCTCAGCGACTTCGCCAACATCGAGCTCGGTGCCGAGAGCGCCGATTCCTCCTCGGTGTTCGACGGGCTCAAGGCGGTGTTCGTCGGCATCTACACCACCCCCACCTCCAACCCGCTGACCGTGATCGGCAACGTGCGCAAGGCCTTCCCCGAGATCCAGCGCCAGCTGCCGGCCGGCATGGAGGCGGCCATCGCCTATGACGCCACCAAGTTCATCGACGCCTCGATCAGGGAGGTGCAGACCACGCTGCTGGAGGCCGCCGGCATCGTGGTGGTGGTGATCTTCCTGTTCCTCGGCAACCTGCGCTCCACCCTGATCCCGATCGTCACGATTCCGCTGTCGCTGATCGGCGTGCTGTTCGCGCTGCTGGCGCTCGGCTACTCCATCAACCTGCTCACCCTGCTGGCGCTGGTGCTGGCCATCGGCCTCGTCGTCGACGATGCCATCGTCGTGGTGGAGAACATCCACCGCCACATCGAGGAGGGCATGCGCCCGATCGATGCGGCCCTGACGGGCGCGCGCGAGATCGCCGTGCCGGTCATCTCCATGACCATCACGCTGGCGGCGGTCTATGCGCCGATCGGCTTCGTCTCCGGCCTCACCGGCGCGCTGTTCCGCGAGTTCGCCTTCACGCTGGCCGGCGCCGTGATCGTGTCGGGCGTCATCGCGCTGACGCTGTCGCCGATGATGGCCTCCAAGCTGCTCAAGCCGCACCAGGCCGCGGGCAGGTTCGGCCTCTTCCTCGACCGCATGTTCGACGGCATCCGGCGCCGCTACGAGCGCCGCCTCGACCGCACCCTCAACTACCGGCCGGTGACCATTCTCGTGCTGGTCGGCGTCGTGGCGGCGGTGGGCATCATGTACACGACGAGCCAGCACGAGCTGGCGCCCGAGGAGGACCAGGGAATCCTGTTCAACATCGTCAAGGCGCCGCAGACCGCCAATCTCGACTACCTGGAGCAGGTGACGGGCGAGCTCAACAAGGTGTTCGATACGGTGCCGGAGAAGGAGCACGTGTTCCTCATCAACGGCATGAACGGCGACGTGCGGCTCGCCATCGCCGGCATCCTGTTCAAGCCGTGGGAGGAGCGCAAACGCAGCCAGAAGCAGATCCTGGAGAGCCTGCAGCCCAAAGTGGGCGGCATCGCCGGCGGCCTCGCCATCTCCTTTCCGCTGCCGTCGCTGCCCGGAGCCGCCGGCGGCGGGCCGCCGGTGCAGTTCGTGGTGCAGACGACGGCCGACTACCAGCAGCTGGCCCAGGTGCTGGCCGAGCTGCAGAAGGAGGCGGCCAAGAGCGGCCTCTTCATCTTCACCGACACCGACCTCAAGTTCGAGACGCCGCAGGTGGAGCTCAAGATCGACCACGACAAGGCCAACCGGCTGGGTGTGAGGATGTCCGACATCGGCGGCTCGCTCGCCACGCTGCTCGGCGGCAACTACGTCAACCGCTTCAACCTCTACGGCCGCAGCTACCAGGTGATCCCGCAGGTGCCGCGCGACTACCGGCTCACGGCCGAATGGCTGCAGCGCTACCAGGTGCGCACCAGCGCCGGCGCACTGGTGCCGCTGTCGAGCGTGGCCACGCTCTCCCACTCGGTGCAGCCCAACGCGCTGACGAGCTTCCAGCAGCTCAACTCGGCCACCCTGCAGGGCGTGCCGTTCCCGGGCCGCACCATCGGCGAGGCGATCGACTTCCTCAAGGCGACGGCCGCCCAGAAGCTGCCCGAGGGCTTCTCCTACGACTTCCAGGGCGAAAGCCGGCAGTACGTGCACGAGGGCGGCACGCTGGTGGTCACCTTCGTCTTCGCCCTCATCATCATCTACCTGGTGCTGGCGGCACAGTACGAGAGCTTCCGCGATCCCCTGATCATCCTCATCGCCCTGCCCACCGCCATCTTCGGCGCGCTCATCCCCATCAATCTCGGGCTCGCCACCATCAACATCTACACCCAGGTCGGGCTCGTCACGCTGATCGGCCTCATCTCCAAGCACGGCATCCTGATGGTGGACTACGCCAACCACCTGCAGGAGAGGGAGGGCCTCGACCGCCGCGCCGCCATCGAGCGGGCCGCCGCCATCCGCCTGCGGCCGATCCTGATGACGACGGCGGCCATGGTGGTGGGCATGGTGCCGCTGCTGATCGCCTCCGGCGCCGGTGCCGCCAGCCGCTTCTCCATCGGCCTGGTGATCGCAGCCGGCATGACCATCGGCACCATGTTCACCCTGTTCGTGACGCCGGCGGTCTACACCTACGTCGCCCGCGAGCATCGCCGGCACGAGGCCTCGGCGGCCGAGGCTGTCGCCACGCAGCGGCCGGCGCACTGACGCCGGCATGGCCCGCTGTCATGCCGGAATTTCGCGAAGCGAATACCGGCACCCAGGGGCGGCAGGCATTGGCGGATCGGATCGCGGCCCTGGGTACCGGCTCTCAGGCTATCGCCCTCGGCCGGTATGACAGGGCTGCGGGCGCTCTCAGTCCGGCGCCGGCGCCCGGCGCGACGGCTCGGTCAGGGCCTCGTGCCGGATCCCCTTGATCGACAGGGTCTCCCAGACGGCGACCACCACCAGCACCAGTGTCGTGGCGGCGCCGAGCGTCAGGGGCTGGAGCAGGTGGGCTACCGGGACGAGCAGCGCCAGCAGGGCAAGGCCCACCATGTGCGACAGCGCCGGGCGATCGGCCGTCGCCCGCTTGAACATGAGGTTGCCGAGGAGGTAGAGCGCGGGGCCGGCCAGCAGCGTGGCAGCCGTCCTCGGCTCGGTGTGGCCGGCGGGATGGTCGAGCACCAGCTCGTCGCCGACGGCGGCGACGATGATGCCGGCCACCAGCGGCAGATGCATGTAGGTGTAGGCGAGTCGGGCGAGGCGGCCCGGATCCCTGGAGCGGGAAATACGGCGGCTCGCCGTCTCGGCCCCGACATTGAAGTAGAGCCACCACATCGCCACGCTGCCGAAGAACGCCACCAGAAAGGCCACCACCGTCGGCGCCGTCCAGGTCAGCGCGGTGAACTTGGCGCCCGTCACCAGGATCGACTCGCCCAGTGCGATGATGATGAAGAGGCCGCAGCGCTCGGCCATGTGGCTGCCGGCGATGTCCCAGTCGGTGGTGCTGGAGCGCCCGAGCCCCGGCGTCCAGAACCCCAGCGATGGTGACACGTACTCGATGAGGAGCGCCACCGCCCACACGGCCAGCCTGCCGCCCTCCTCGAGCAAGGCTCCAGCGATCCAGAACAAGGAAGCGAGCGCCAGCCACGCGGTGATGCGCTGGAAGTTGAGGTAGTTGGCTGGGCTCGCCACCCGCATCGCCCACAGCACGAACAGGCAGCGTCCGACCTGGATGAACACGTGCGCCGCGGCGAAGGCCAGCCCGCGCGTGCCGAAAGCCTGTGGGATCGAAGTCGACAGCACCAGGCCCGCCAGCATCAGCGCGAACAGCATGAGGCGGACCGCCGGCCGCTCCGGGTCGAGCCAGTTGGTGGCCCACGAGGTGTAGACCCAAGCCCACCACACGGCCATGAGCAACAGCGCCGTCTCGAGCGCGCCGACGAAGGTGAGGCGCTCGATGAGCGTGTGGGAGAGCTGCGTGACGGCGAACACGAATACGAGGTCGAAGAACAGCTCGACGAAAGTGACCTTGGTGCTGTCGGCCTCGCCGCGCTCCCGCAGCAGGCGGCCGTTGCCGCTCGTCATGTGCGCTGCACCGCGCTTGCCTCCTTCAGGCCGGCTTCGCCACCCTGGCGTTATTGCGGAGGCGCCGCGCCCTGTCATCCATCAATTTCGCGGCGGCGCCCTAGGCGCAGCCTGGGCCCGGATGCGTGCAGGCGCTCGGTCGCCCCCGGCGAGAGTGTGCGGGGGGCTTGCCGCGGGGGCAGGGGCGGAGCACTCTGGCGGCGAGCCTGGCCGAGGAGGAGCCCCATGACAGCACAGTCGCAACGCAAGGTCGTGCACGCCGACATCAAGCCCAACACCGATCCCAAGCTCGCCACCCGCTTCCTCGACGTGCCGAACATGCCCTGGGAGCCGACCAAGTTCCCCGGCATCCAGATCAAGGTGCTCTACAGCGACGAGGAGGGTCGCACCACGGCGCTGTTCAAGCTGGCGCCGGGCGCCGTCGTGCCGCTGCACGAGCACACCGCGCTCGAGCAGACCTATGTGCTCGAAGGCAGCCTGGAGGACCACGAGGGCGTGTGCGGGCCGGGACAGTTCTGCTGGCGTCCCGCAGGCAACCAGCACGAGGCGGTGGCCCCCAAGGGCGCCGTCATCCTCGGCTTCTTCCTCAAGCCCAACCGCTTCGCCTATGGCGAGAGGTTCTTCACCGAGGAGGGGCAGCGGTAGGGCGCGAAAGGCGAAGCCGCCTTGCGCCAATCAAACGGCGTGTCGGCGGACTGCGGCTTCGCCTCGCTCGCGGGGAGGTCCTATCGGCGGATTGCGGCTTCGCCTTATCCACCCGAAGGGCGCCGTCGCGATTGCGCTGCGGCCTCGGCTGTGGCGTAATCGAGAACCAGACTAATCATAAAGAGGCGACCGCGGCCGGCAAAAGCCGCGGCGGAGAGGAGGCGGCCCATGTTCTCGCTGTTTCGCAGGGGGCAAGCCCCGACCCCGGCGGCCCCGGCGACGTCCCAGACCTCACGGCAAGCCACACCCAGACCCCCGGAGAGCGGAATGACGAAAGTGACCATGACGGTGAACGGCAAGGCTGTCACCGCCGATATTGATCCCAGAACGCTGCTGGTGCAGTTCCTGCGCGAGAATTTGCGCCTCACCGGCACGCACGTGGGCTGCGACACCAGCCAGTGCGGGGCCTGCGTGGTGCACCTCGACGGCAAGGCGGTGAAGTCGTGCACGGTGCTGGCCCTCTCCTGCGAGGGTGCCAGCGTCACCACCATCGAGGGCCTGGCCAAGGACGGCGCCCTGCACCCGATGCAGGAGGCGTTCCGACAGAACCACGGACTGCAGTGCGGCTTCTGCACCCCCGGCATGATCATGGCCGCGGTCGACCTGGTGCAGCGCAAGGGCGGCAACCTCGACGAGCACGCCATCCGCGAGGGGCTCGAGGGCAACCTGTGCCGCTGCACGGGCTACCACAACATCGTCGCCGCCGTGAAAGCAGGCGCCGCGGCCATGGCCGGCGGCATGCGGCAGGCCGCGGAATAGGGCGGACCGCTCACCTCGCGGCCCGCCCGCCGAGCCGCGAGCCGGACAGCCGAGCCGCCCTTCGACCCCAAAGGACCAGTCCGCGGGGGGAAGACCTCAGGGCGGCATTGAAACAAGCAGGAGGACACCCGTGACCGCAACCGGCATCGGCGCTCCCGTCAAGCGCAAGGAAGACCAGCGCTTCATCACCGGCAAGGGCCAGTACACCGACGACATCACGCGCCCGGGCCAGACCTGGGCGGTGTTCGTGCGCTCGCCGCATGCGCATGCCACCGTGAAGAGCATCGACGCCTCGGCGGCGCTCTCCTCCCCGGGCTGCCTCGCCGTGCTCACCGGCGCCGACCTCGCCAAGGACAAGGTCGGCAACCTGATCTGCGGCTGGATGATCACCTCCAAGGACGGCTCGCAGATGAAGATGGGGCCCCACCCGGCGCTGGCGCAGGGCAAGGTGCGCTACGTGGGCGACCACGTGGCGGTGGTGATCGCCGAGACGCAGGCGCAGGCGCGCGATGCGGCCGAGAAGGTGAGCGTCAACTACGAGGTGCTGCC
>DASRDL010000344.1:0-6946 GCA_035652635.1 Hyphomicrobiaceae bacterium
TGCGTGCTGAGGCGGATGAGGCCGGAGCGCGGTTCGACCCGGCCGGGCGCCGCCGCCACCCATTGCTGGCTGGGGCTGCTCGAGGGCTCGGCCCGCGGCGTCGAGCCGCCGCCGATCTGGATCGGATTGTTGCCGGTGATCATCACGGCAATGATGAAGCCCACCAGGCACAGCGAGAGAAGACCGGCACCGATTGCAATCGTTCTGTACACCGTCCCACCTCCCGAGCCCCCGGCCGGACCGACGTCCGCCGCCATGGCAGCGCGCTTGATTGAGCCTCACCTTATGGACCGGGTCGCTGCGCAGCACAAGGCAGGCCACCCGGGCAGCAGGAAGCTAGGCGAGGGCTGCCATGCGCGGCTGTTTCGGCAGGAACAACAACGGACTCACTTGCCCGTGTCCGGGGGGCGCGGCCGATCGCCCGGCTGCCGGCGTCAGGGCGTCCTGGCAGGCGGCCTGCCCTCCGCGATGTCCCAGTAGAGGCCGGCCATCAGGGCGATGGCCGAGCGCGTCAGCGGCAACAAGATGTGCTCGTCGGGCGCGTGCTGCGAGCAGGATGGATAGGAATGCGGGATCCAGATCGTCGGCATGCCCAGGATGTCGGTGAAGATGCCGTTGCAGATCGATCCGCCCGACTGCGGCAGCATGGCCGGCTTGGCGTTGGCCGAGCGCTGCAGGGAGGCGGCCACGAACTGCGGCCAGGGATGATCGGGCTCGGTGCGGCTGGCGGAGAACAGTCCGTCGTTCACGGCCGGCGGCGGCAGCACCTTGACGAGGCCGAGCCCGTGCGCGTCGAGGTGGCG
Source organism: Hyphomicrobiaceae bacterium (assembly GCA_035652635.1). Lineage (GTDB taxonomy): Bacteria > Pseudomonadota > Alphaproteobacteria > Rhizobiales > Hyphomicrobiaceae > AWTP1-13. Next base: position 804 of record DASRDL010000344.1, read on the forward strand.
CTGCAGCGCCGGCGCGATGCCGGCAACGTCGGTGCCGGCAACGAAGCGCAGCTGGCAGTTGGCGACCGCCTTGGGCGGAATGGCGTTGACGGGACGACCCGGCGTGCCCGTGGTGAAGGCCAGGATGTTGAAGACGTTGGCGCCGTAGACGCGCTCGGCCGGCGTGAGCTCGGGTTCTCCCCACCACGTGTCGACCTTGGGCCCCTCCTCGCCGCCGTCGACTTCGACGTCGGCCAGGCAGTCCTTGACGGCCCGGCTCATGGGCGGCGCCGCCAGCGCCGGCACCAGGAGCTCGCCCTTGGGGCCCACGATGGAGGCCAGCGCATGCGCCAGGATGATGCCGGGGTTGGCGATGAGCCCGCCCCAGTTGCCCGAGTGATGGCCGCCCTCGCGCAGGTCGCACACGAGGTCGAAGTTGAGCGCGCCGCGGCAGCCGAGCGTCATCGTCGGCCGCTCCGGCTTCACGCGCGGGCCGTCGGAGGCGATGAGCACGTCGGCGGCGAAGTCGGCCTTGTTGGCGGCGACCAGCTCGGCCAGGCCCTTGGAGCCCGCCTCCTCGCCCGTCTCGATGATGAACTTGGCATTGAAGCCGAGACTGCCGCCGCGCTCGGCGCGCACGGCGTCCAGCGCCGCCATGTTGATGGTGTGCTGGCCCTTGTTGTCGGCCGTGCCGCGGCCGTAGAGCTTGTCGCCCTCGCGCGCCGTGACCCAGGGCCCCTTGCCCTTGGTCCACTGGTCCTCCAGCCCGCGGATGACGTCGCCGTGGCCGTAGCCCAGCACGGTCGGCAGGCGCGCGTCCTCCATGCGCGTGGCGAGCAGCACCGGCCCCTGGCCCGGAACCGGGTTCTGATAGATGCGCGTGGTGAAGCCCATGCGCGCGAAGGCGGGCGCCATCTCGGTCTCGAGGTAGCGGTGAAGCTCGGGCAGGCTCGCGGGCAAGAGCTGGCTTTCCGTGCGGATGGCGACGCGGCGGGCCAGGTCGGCCTCGAAGGCGCCGCTCTCGACGTAGGCGCGGGCGCGCGCCACGGCGCCGGCGCGCGTTGCCTTTCCGGTCGTCTCGCTCATGCTGGCACCCTCTCTTGCTGCTGCGGGTCGTGGAGGTGGCATTCGACGAGGCCTTGCTCGACCATGATCGGCCTCGGCGCAACCGTGGAGCACTGCGGCAAGACGCGCGCGCAGCGCGGGTGGAAGCGGCAGCCCGACGGCACGTGGAGCGGATCGGGATAGGCGGCGCCGAGGTGGGTGTCGGGCACGCCGAGCCCCGGCTCCGGCGTCAGCACGGAGGCGAGCAGCGCCTCGCCATAGGGGTGCCTGGGCGCGCGGAAGAACCGGTCGGTCTCGGCCTCCTCGACGATGCGGCCCAGATACATGACGGCGACGCGCGTTGCCATGTGCTCCACCACCGCCAGGTTGTGGCTGATGAGCAGGTAGGTCAGCCCCAGATCGCGGCGCAGATCCTGCAGCAGGTTGAGGATCTGGGATTGCACGGAGACATCGAGCGCCGAGGTCGGCTCGTCGCAGATGACGAGCCGCGGGCGGTTGATGAGGGCGCGAGCGATGGCGACGCGCTGGCGCTGCCCGCCCGACAGCTGGCTCGGGTAGTTGTCGTAGAGCGTGCGGGCAAGCCCCACGCGCTCCATCATGTCCTCGACGCGGGGCCGCCAGCTCGCCGGATCGGAGCCGCCCTGCACGCGCAACGGCAGGGCGATGATGGAGCCGATCGACTTCCTCGGGTTGAGGGACGAGTAGGGGTCCTGGAACACGGGCTGGACGGCGGCGGCCACCGCCCGCCGCGGCAGCAGGCCCACGGGCTTCCCCCCCAGCCTGATCTCGCCCGACGACGGCGCCAGGAGCCCCAGCAGCATGCGCGCCAGAGTGGTCTTGCCGCACCCCGACTCGCCCACCAGGCCCACCACCTCGCCCGGCCGGACGGTGAGGCTCACGCGGTCGACCGCCGTGAGCGTGCGGCTCGCCCTGAGCACACCGGCCGACAGCCTGAAGGTGCGAGAGACTTCGCGCGCCTCCAGCAGAGGCATGTCGGCGACGGGGGCGGCAGCCGCACTCATGGCGCAACCTGCGCTGCGGCGGGCCGTGCGCCACCGGCGATCTCGGCGTGGCGGATGCAGCGCACGAGGTGCCCCGCCTCCGGGCCGGGGGCCAGCGGCACCTTCGCCCGCCGGCAGGCATCGACGGCCCAGGCGCAGCGGCCGGCGAAGTGGCAGCCCGGCATCTCGCCCACCAGCGACGGCACGAGGCCGGGAATGGTGCCCAGGTGATCGCCGCGACGCGTGCGGCCGGGCACCGGGATGCAGGCGAGGAGGCCGCGCGTATAGGGATGGGCAGGCTGCGAGAAGATCGCCGCCGCCCTGCCGCTCTCCGCCACCTCGCCGGCGTACATCACCACCACGCGGCTGGCGATGCGCGCCACGATGCCGAGGTCGTGCGTGATGAGCACCAGCCCCATGGCGAGCTCGCGCTGCAACTCGGCCAGCAGGTGCAGGATCTGTGCCTGGATGGTGACGTCGAGCGCCGTGGTGGGCTCGTCGGCGAGGATCAGTGCCGGGGAGCACATCAGCGCCATGGCGATCATGACGCGCTGGCGCAGGCCGCCCGAGAGCTGGTGCGGGTACTGCTGGAGGCGGCTCGCCGCCGCGGTGATGCCGACGCGCTCCAACAGGTGAACGGCACGCTCGCGCGCCTGCCGGCGCGGGACACGGGCGTGGCGCAGCAGCGCCTCCTCCAGCTGGTTGCCGATGGTGTAGGCCGGATTGAGCGAGGTCATCGGCTCCTGGAAGATCATGGCCATGCGGTTGCCGCGCACGTCCGACATGGCCCGCTCCGACATGCGCGCAAGGTCGCGGCCTTCGAGCTCCAGCCGCGCAGCCGTGCGCCGCGCGTTTGCCGGCAGCAGGCCCATGACGGCGAGGGCGGTCAGGGTCTTGCCGCATCCCGACTCGCCTACGATGCACACCGTCTCGCCGCGATCGACATGGAAGGAGACGCCCTGCACGGCATTGAGCGTGCCCGCCGGCACCGGCAGCGCCACGCGCAGGTCCTCCACCGTGAGGATGCGCTCGGTCATCTGGCTTCTCCTCCCCCTGCAGGGGGGAGGGCCAAACGCCGCCGACGTGGTTCGGCCACGATGGTCCGATCGGCAACTGAGACGGCCGAGCCAAGTCGCATGGCGTTTGGGCTGGGGGTGACAGGCGCCGCGGACACCCCCACCTGACGCGCCAAACGAGTTAGCGCCTCAGCCATCGATCGCGGCAGGGGGCCGAGCAGGAAGGCGGCGCTAACTCGTGGCGCGTCTTCCTCCCCCCTCCAGGGGGAGGGGCGGAGTCTGCAGACGGTGCGGATCGAGTTCATCGCCGTCACCCCCGGTTCTCCGGAGCTGTGACGTCGCGCAGGCCGTCGCCCAGCAGGTTGATGGCGAGGACCAGCAGGAAGAGCGCGATGCCGGGGATGGCGATCAGCCAGGGATCGAAGAACATCAGGCCCTTGGCCTCCGACACCATCAGGCCCCAGGACGGCGTCGGCGGCTGCACGCCCAGCCCCAGGAACGACAGGGCCGCCTCCAGCAGCACGGCGTGCGCCACCTCCAGCGTGGCGACGACGATCAGATGATTGAGGACGTTGGGCGCGATCTCGGTGAAGAGGATGCGCGGGGTGGAGCAGCCCACCGCGCGTGCCGCCGTGACGAACTCGCGCGATCGCATCTGCTGGGTGGCGCTGCGCATGACCACGGCGAACCGGTCCCAGATCAGGAGCCCCAGCACCCAGATGACGACGGTGAGCGAGGAGCCGATCAGCGACACCACCGCCAGCGCCACCAGCACCACGGGCATGGAGAGCCGCGTGGTGATGATGAACGACACGACCATGTCGAGGCGGCCGCCGAAGTAGCCGGCGAGGACGCCCAGAGTTGTGCCGATGATGCCGGAGATCAGCATGGCGGCGACGCCGATCAGCAGCGAGATCTGCGCACCGTAGAGGAGGCGGGAGAGATAGTCGCGGCCCAGATGGTCGGTGCCGAGCGGGTGGGCCCAGGTGGACTTGGCGCTCAGGTGCCAGATCGGCGGGATCAGCTTGCGCGCCAGCTGCTGGTCGTAGGGGTCGTAGGGGGCGATCAAGGGTGCCAGCAACGCCAGCAGCACCATCAGGCCCAGGATGGCGCCGCCGATCATCAACCCCCAGTGGCGGAAGATGCGCCGGCGCAGCAGGGCACCGGGCGAGGGTGCCAGCATCTCGGCGACGGCGAGATCGGCCGCGGCGCTTCCGGTGCCGGCTCCGAGGCTCGCCATCTCACGTAACCCTCAGTCTCGGATCGAGGAAGGCGTTGAGGAGGTCGGCTGCCAGCGTCAGCACCACGTAGATCACCGACAGCACCAGCACGACCGCCTGCATGGTAGGCAGGTCCTTGCGCTGGATCGACTCCCAGGCGAGGTAGCCGAGCCCGTTGATCTGGAAGATGGTCTCGATGACGATGGAGCCGCCCAGCATGAAGCCGAACTGCACGGCCGCGAGCGACACCACCGGGATGATGGCGTTCCGCAGCGCATGCTTGAACAGCACCGAGCCGGTTCGCAGCCCCTTGGCGCGCGCGGTGCGGATGTAGTCGGAGGAGAGCACCTCCAGCATGCCGGCGCGCGTGAGCCGCATGACGGCGGGTGTCACGTAGTAGCCGAGGGCGATCGCCGGCATGACGAAGTTCTGCCAGCTGTCGGAGCCGGTGATGGGCAGGAGCCGCCAGTAGACGCCGAGCCACAGGATGAGGGTGAGCGCGAACCAGAACGACGGCATGGCCTGTCCGACCACCGCCAGCGTCAGGGCGAAGCGATCGAAAATGCTGTTCGGGCGCACGGCGGCCAGCACCCCCAGTGGAATGGCGAGCAGGAGGGCGAAGGCGATGGCGGAGGCGCCGAGCGCCATGGTGACGGGGAGCCGCGAGAAGATCACCTCGGCCACGGGCTGCCTCAGGGTGAAGGAGCGGCCGAAGTCGCCCTGCACGGCGCCGGCGAGCCAGTCGACGTACTGGACGATGATGGGCCGGTCGAAGCCGTAGAACTTGCGGATCGCCTCCACGTCCTCCCGGCGCGCGCCCTCCCCGGCGATGGCGATCGCCGGGTCGCCCGAGACGTAGATCATCGAGAAGGTGATGAGCGAGACGGTAAGCGCCACCAGCAGCGCGACACCGAGCCGTTTCAGGGTGAAAGCGAGCATGGTCGGTGTCAGACCCCTCGCCGAAAGGGGGCCAGACCCCTTGCTTCAACGTTGCCACAGGCTCGCTCAGGTGCCGGCAAGGGGTCTGACCCCCTCACTTCACTTCCACTTCGCCGCGAAGAACTGCGGCACCTCGTCGGACGTGGGCGTGAACACCAGGTCCTTGGAGAAGGCATAATACTTGGCGTAGGTGAAGAGCGGCACCCAGAAGGCTTCCTCGGCGATGCGGGTGAGCGCCTTGTGCCAGACGGCCTTGCGTTTGGCGGGGTCGGTGTTGGCGTCGGCCTCGTCGATCAGCCGCTTTACCTCGGCGTCCCTGGTGAGATCGTCCGGCCCGTGCAGGAAGAAGTGCGACGTCATGGCCGACACGTCCGGGATGGAGTTGGAGCCCCAGGTGCCGTGCGCCACCGGCGTCTTGCCCTTGTGCACGTTCTCCACGAAGGCCGTGTACTGCATGTAGTTGAGCTTGGGCTTGAGGCCGACCTTGACGAGGTCGCCGATGACGGCCTCGGTGTACTCGCGCTCGCGGTAGGCATAGAGGTCGAACTCGAAGCCGTCGGGGTAGCCCGCCTCCTTGAGCAGCGCCTTGGCCTTGGCCGGGTCGTAGGCGTACTTCGGCACGTCGCTCGAGCAGGCGAACTGGTCTGGATGGCAGGGGCTCGGCGCCACCACCGAGGCCGGGCCAACGAGGTTCTTGATGATGGCCTCGCGGTCGATGGCGTGTGCCACGGCCTGGCGCACGCGCTTGTCGGTGAAGAACTTCTGGCCCGAGGCGCCGGTGACGTCGAAGGCGAGATAGGACACGCGCAGCGTCTTGGCGTTCTCCACCACCACCGCCGGGTTGGCCTTGATGCGCTCGGCCTGGTCCTTGGGCACGTCCCACAGCCAGTCGACGGCGCCGGTCATCAGCTCGGCCACCCGCG
>DASRDL010000345.1:0-2968 GCA_035652635.1 Hyphomicrobiaceae bacterium
CTGCCGCCGCTGATTGCCGGCACCGAGAAGGCCTGCTTCGCCGTCACCGAGCCCAACACCGGTCTCGACACCACCCGCCTCAAGACGCGCGCCGTCCGCCACGGCAACGGCTATGCCGTGCACGGCCAGAAGATCTGGATCTCGACCGCCCAGGTGGCCGATCGCGTGCTGCTGCTCGCCCGCACCACGCCGCTCGAGGAGGTGAGGAAGCGCACCGAAGGCCTGTCGCTCTTCTACACCACGCTCGACCGCAGGTACGTGGAGGCGCGCGTCATCGACAAGATGGGCCGCAAGGCGGTCGACTCCAACCAGGTCTTCTTCGACGGGCTCCCCGTTCCGCTGGAGGACCGCATCGGCGAGGAGGGCAAGGGCTTCGAGTACATCCTGCACGGCATGAACCCGGAGCGCGTTCTCATCGCCGCCGAGGCGGTGGGCGTGGGCCGCGCGGCGCTTCAGCGCGCCACCCGCTATGCCAAGGAGCGCGTGGTGTTCGGCCGGCCGATCGGCCAGAACCAGGCCATCCAGCACCCCCTCGCCAAGAGCTGGATGGAGCTGGAGGCCGCCAACCTGATGATGCTCAAGGCCGCCGCCCTCTACGACGCGGGCGAGCCGTGCGGGATCGAGGCCAATGCGGCCAAGTATCTCGCCGCCGAGGCCGGCTTCAACGCCTGCGAGACGGCGGTCCTCACCCATGGCGGCATGGGCTACGCCAAGGAGTTCCACGTCGAGCGCCTGCTGCGCGAGATCATGATCGCCCGCATCGCCCCGGTGTCGCGCGAGCTCATCCTGTGCAACATCGCCGAGCGCGCGCTCGGCCTGCCGAAATCCTATTGACGACCGGCGCTCGGCCTGGTCCGGATCGCCATGTCAGTCGATGATCGGAACGGGGCGGTCGACGACGATCTCCTCGGGGCTCATGCGGCAGCGCAGCGCGATGGCCTCCACGCCGGCGGCGCGCGCCGCATCGAAAGCCTCCCCGTAGTGAGGATCGACGTCGCGGGCGAGCGCCAGGCGGCGGGCATCGCTCCTCTGGATCAGGAACACCATCACGGCGCGGTGGCCGGCCCGCACCATGTCTGCCATCTCGGCCAGGTGCTTGGTGCCGCGCGCGGTGACCGAATCGGGAAACTCGGCGAGCCCATGCCGGCGGGAGAGATGCACGTTCTTGATCTCGACGTAGCACAGCCCCTTGTCGGCGCACTCGAGCAGGAGGTCGATGCGGCTGTTCTTGCCGTACCTCACCTCGCGCCGCAGACCCGGATAGCCGGCGAGCAGCTTCACACGCCGGGCAGCCACGGCCTCGGCGACCAGCTTGTTGGGATGGCTCGTATTGATGCCGACCAGGGTCGGGCCCTTGCCGAGATCGGCCTCCACCAGCTCCCAGGTGTGGCGGTACTTGCGCGTCGGACTGTCGCTCTCCGACAGCCACACGCCCGCACCCGGCACGGCGAGGCCCATCATCGAGCCGGTGTTGGGGCAGGTGGCCGTGACCATGCGTCCGTCGTCGAGACGCACGTCGGCGAGGAAGCGCTTGTAGCGCGCAATCAGCGTGCCGCGCAGGAGCGGAGAGGGCAATCGCATGGGGCGGCAACGTAAGCCGGCTGGCGCGCGCCTCGCAAGCCGCTATGGTGCTCCGCGATGAACGACAGAATGCGCATCCTTCACGTCATGGCGAGCCGCACCAACGGCGGCGCCGAGACCTACTCGACCGACATGATGGCGAGCCTCCACGAGGCCGGCGTCGAGCAGGTGGCTGTGCTGCCGCGCGCGTCGATCCATTTCCAGCGCCTGGCGGCGGCCGGCGTGACCTTGGCGGGCGAGGTCCTCGATCCCCGGCTCGGGCTCCGGCGCCGGCGCCGGCTCGCCACGCTCATCGCCGACTTCCGGCCCGACGTGGTGCACTGCTGGATGCGGCGGGCGGCGAGCCTGGTGCCGCGGCTCGAGGTGCCGGTGATCGGCTGGTTCGGCGGCTACTACGAGCCCAGGCACTTCCACCGCTGCAGCCACTTCGTCGGCGTGACGCCCGACATTGTGGCGCACATGATCGACCGCGGCGTTGCGCCCGGGCGGGCGCACTACGTGCCGACGTTCCCCACCATCGAGGAAGGCCGACCCGTCGACCGGGCGCAGCTCGACACCCCGGAGCAGGCGACCGTGCTCCTCGCCCTGTCGCGCCTGCACGGCAACAAGGGCCTGGACATCCTGCTCGCCGCCCTCGCCGAGCTGCCCGACTGCATCGCCTGGATCGCCGGCGACGGACCGCTGGAGAGCGAGTTGAAGAGGCTCGCCGCCGACCTCGGCGTCGCCCCCCGGGTGCGGTTCCTGGGCTGGCGCACCGACCGCGGCGCGCTGCTGGCGGCGGCCGACATCTGCCTCCTGCCCTCGCGCTGGGAGGCTTTCGGCACCGTGATCCTCGAAGCCTGGGCCTCCGGCACGCCCCTGGTGGCTGCGGCGAGCCATGGCCCGTTGGCGACCATCACTCACGGCGACAACGGTCTGCTCGTGCCGATCGACGACGCAGCCGCCCTCGCGGCCGCCGTGCGCCGGCTGATGGCGGAGCCGGACTTGAGAGCACGCTTGATCGAGCGTGGCCGGGTGGACTACCAGAAGAGCTACACGCGCGAGGCCGTGACCGGGCGCATGCTCGCCCTCTACCGCCATATCCTCGCGGAGCATGCGCGGGGCCGAACATCGGTCGCGGCAACAGGGGAGCCAGAATGAGCGAGCCCGTCCAAGCCTCCGGCAGCGGCATCGTCACCGCGGCGCTGATGGTGATCGGCGACGAGATCCTCTCGGGCCGCACCAAGGACCAGAACATCGGCTACATCGCCGACCATCTCACCGCCATCGGCATCCAGCTCAAGGAGGTGCGCGTCATCCCCGACGACGAGACGGAGATCGTCGATGCGGTGAACGCCCTGCGCAAGCGCTACGACTACGTCTTCACCACCGGCGGCATCGGCCCCAC
>DASRDL010000346.1:0-3808 GCA_035652635.1 Hyphomicrobiaceae bacterium
ACCAGCGCCTTCAGCGCCAGCTACATCGGCCACGAGCTGGAGATCGGCCGGCTCACCCCGGCGCATCTGCGCTTCTACCACGCGATGTATCAGACCCTGATGTTCGCCATGAACCTGGGGCTGCTCGCCAACAACATCGGCCTGATGTGGGTCGCCATCGAGCTGGCCACGCTCACCACCGTGCTCATGGTCGGCATCTACCGCACGCACGAGGCGCTCGAGGCCGCCTGGAAGTATTTCATCCTCGGCAGCGTCGGCATCGCGCTCGCCCTCTTCGGCACCATCCTCGTCTACATGGCGGCCCGCCCCGTGCTGGGCGAGGGCCAGGACGCCATGGTGTGGACGGCACTGATCGAGCGGGCGGCCGGCTTCTCGCCCGAGATGCTCAATGTCGCCTTCGTGTTCCTGATGCTGGGCTACGGCACCAAGGTGGGCCTCGCCCCCCTGCACGCCTGGCTGCCCGATGCCCACGCCGAGGGCCCCACGCCCATCTCGGCGGTGCTGTCGGGGCTGCTGCTCAACGTCGCCCTCTACGCGCTCCTGCGCTTCAAGATGCTGATGGCCGCCAACCCGGAGGCGGTCGCGCCGGGACCTCTGATGGTGACGCTGGGGCTGTTGTCGCTGGTCTTCGCCGGCTTCATGCTCTACCGCCGCCGCGACATCAAGCGCATGTTCGCCTACTCCTCGATCGAGCACATGGGGCTCATCACCTTCGCTTTCGGCATGGGCGGCCCGCTCGCCAACTTCGCCGGCCTGCTGCACATGACCATGCACTCGCTCACCAAGTCGGCGATCTTCTTCGCCGTCGGCCACATCGCCCAGGCCAAGGGTACGCAGCGCATCGCCGAGATCCGCGGGCTGACCGAGAGCCATCCCGTGCTCGGCTGGGGCCTCGTGCTGGGCGTGGTGGCGATCGCAGGCCTGCCGCCGCTCGGCATCTTCATGAGCGAGTTCCTGATCGTCACCTCCACCTTCGCGCGCGCCCCGCTGCTGGCGATCCTGCTGGTGCTCGGCCTGCTGATCGCCTTCGGCGCCCTGCTCCTGCGCCTCAACGAGGTTGCCTTCGGCGAGCCGACCGGCAGCCGCGCGCCGGTCAAGGCGTCCTACGTTCCGCTCTTCGCCCACCTGGGGCTGGTGCTGGCGGCCGGCATCTATCTGCCGGCCCCGCTGGTGGCCTGGTTCCAGAGCGTGGCGCGGCTGCTCGGGTGATCGAGATGACGGAAGCGATGATGCATGTCGTTGTCATGCCGGCCGCGGGCGCCGGCCCGAGAGCCGGTACCCGGGGCGGTGCATGCCCTGCGGAGCTTGCGATCCCGGGTCCCGGATGTTTCGCTGCGCGAATTTCCGGGATGACGGCAAGCGTGACGGTGGCGCCATGACGCTGATGTCGGGCCTGCTGGCGAGAGGTGCGCGGGTCTCCGCGCAGCGGCCCTGGCCGCGGGTGATGGTCGACGCCCGCACTTGGCGCCAGGCGGTGGCCGGCATCGCCGCGGGCGAGGCGACCCTCGCCGGGCTGTGGAGCGACGGCGAGGCCGTGCACATGGCTCTCTACGCCGAGCCGCCGCGGGACCTGCTGGTGATCAGCCTGCCGTGCCCCGAACGCCGCTTCCCCTCCGTCGCCACCGCGCACCTGCCGGCGCTGCGGCTCGAGCGCTCGATCCGCGACCTCTACGGGCTCGAGCCCGAGGGTGCCGCCGATACGCGGGCGTGGCTCGACCACGGCCGCTGGGGCCTGCGCAAGCCTCTGGGGGCGCGCGAGCAGGCGGCCGCCGCGGGTGACGCCTACGCCTTCCACGCCGCCGAGGGCCCGCCGCTGCACCAGATCCCGGTCGGGCCCGTGCACGCGGGCATCATCGAGCCGGGCCACTTCCGCTTCAACTGCAACGGCGAGACGGTCGTGCGCCTGGAACAGCGGCTGGGCTATGTGCACAAGGGGATCGACGGCCTCCTCGCCGGCGCCCCGCTCGACAAGGCTGCACGGCTCGCCGGCCGCGTCTCGGGCGACAGCACGGTGGCCTACGCGATCGCCTTCGCCCGCGCGGTGGAGGCAGCGCTCGGGCTCGAGCCGCCGCCCCGCGCCGTGCTGCTGCGCGCGCTGATGGCGGAGCTCGAGCGCCTCGCCAATCACTTCGGCGACATCGGCGCCATCTGCAACGACGCCTCCTTCTCGCTGATGCACGCCCATTGCGGCATCCTGCGCGAGCACGTGCTGCGCGTCTCCGAGATCTGCTTCGGCCACCGGCTGATGATGGACCGCGTCGTGCCGGGCGGCCTCGCAACCGATCTGGGCGGCGGAGCGATGGAGGCCGTTCCCACTCTCATCCGCACCATCCGCCGCCGTTTCCCCGAGCTCATCGAGCTCTACGACAGCACCGCCTCGCTGCAGGACCGCACCATCACCACCGGCATCCTGAAACGGGAGCTGGCCCGCCAGTACGGCGCCGGCGGCTTCATCGGCCGCGCCTCGGGCCGCGCCTTCGATGCCCGCAAACAGCCGGGCTATGCTCCCTACGGCGACCTGCGCTTCGACATGGTGGTGCGCGAGGAGGGCGACGTCGATGCGCGCGTCTGGGTGCGGATCGGCGAGGTCGGCCAGTCGCTGGCCCTGATCGAGCAGGTGCTGGCCCGCCTGCAGCCCGGCGCCGTCCGCACCGAGCTCCCCCCGGCAGCCGGCGAGGGGGCGGAAGGCATGGCCCTGGTCGAAGCCTTCCGCGGCGACGTGCTGGCCTGGGTGCGGCTGGGGCCAGGCGGGACCGTGGCCCGCTGCCACCTGCGCGATCCGTCCTGGTTCCAGTGGCCGCTGCTGGAGGCGGCGATCGAGGGCAACATCGTCGCCGACTTCCCGCTCTGCAACAAATCCTTCAACTGCTCCTACTCGGGCCACGACCTCTAAGGGCCGCCCCCATGCGCAAGCTGCTGTTCGAGAGCCTTCTGCAATCGCCTTTGACGGAGGCGGCGCCGACGCCGGACGATGCGGTGCTGGCCGACCTCGCCCGCAACCTCGATCGCGCCGCGCGCCGCCGCTTGGGTCGCTCGCTGTCGATCCGCGAGGTCGACGCCGGCTCCTGCAACGGCTGCGAGCTCGAGATTCACGCCCTCAATAACGCCTTCTACGACCTGGAGCGCTTCGGCCTGAAGTTCGTGGCCTCCCCGCGCCACGCCGACGTGCTGATGGTCACGGGGCCCGTGACGAGGAACATGCGCGAGGCGCTGGAGCGCACCTATGCCGCCACGCCGGACCCCAAGTGGGTGGTGGCGGTGGGCGACTGCGCGCTCGACGGCGGCCTGTTCGCCGGCAGCTACGGCGTGGTGGGCGGGGTCTCGGCCGTCGTGCCGGTCGACCTCCACATCCGCGGCTGCCCACCCTCGCCCACCAGGCTGCTCGAGGGCCTGATCGCCCTGATGGGCTAGCGCGCAACGCTGTCATCCCGGCCGAGCGCGACGCGCGAGAGTCGGCATGACCATGCCGGAGACGCGCCATCGCTCCCCGCTTCAAGTCGCCCCCCGCGGGTGCTATCGATGGAGCCAGCAGACAGGCGAACAGGGCCGGGCGGCCCGGATGGGGGGAGACATGCCGCTTCTTTGCAGCGACGTCTTGAAGAGAATGCGCTCGGGCGAGCTGACGCTGGGCCTCGGCGTGCACCATCTGCGCGGCGCGGCCGTGCCCATGCTGGCCAAGGCCGCCGGGTTCGACTGGCTGTTCATCGACTCCGAGCACGGCAGCATAACGCCGCAGGACATCACCCAGATCAGCCTCGCCGCCCTGCAGGCCGGCGTGCCGCCGATCGTGCGCATCTGCGCCGGGGCG
>DASRDL010000347.1:0-2289 GCA_035652635.1 Hyphomicrobiaceae bacterium
GTGCCGCCCGAGGCGCTCGCTCTGCGCATCAAGGGGGGCGCGCCGCCGTCGACCACCGTCGCGCTGGTTGCGACTGACGCCGTCCTGACCAAGGCCCAGGCCAAGCGGATCGCCATCATGGCCGACGACGGTCTCGCCCGCGCCATCCGCCCCGCCCACGCGCCCATGGACGGCGACACGGTGTTCGCGCTGGCAACCCTGCAGAAGCCCATGCGCGAAGGCACCTACGATCTGACCGAGATCGGCCTGGCGGCGGCCGACTGCCTGGCCCGGGCGGTGGCGCGCGGCGTCTACGAGGCTACGGCCCTGCCATTCCCCGGCAGCCTGCCGGCCTGGCGGGACCTTCATGCCGGTCTCGCCCCGGAGGGCCGGGGGCGATGACGCGCGGCCGGCTGCTGGCAGTCGTGCTGATCGTCGGCGCACTGCTGGCGCTGCTCGGCTGGCAAGCCCGGCGCGAGGAGCTCGTGCGGGCCTGCCTCGACAGCGGCGGCGTCTGGACCGGCAATGCCTGCGGTCCCTTGCGCCTGCGCCCCATCCTGCGTCGCGAGCTGCAGCGGTCCGAAGGGCCGCGTGCCCTGCCTGTCAGCGGCAGCGGGTCTGCCACGGCGTGGACTTGCCGTTGGACGTGAACTTGCCGTCCCTGATGGAGTACTCGTCGGTGTCGACGTTGCGGTTGGACACGGCGCGTATGCGGCCGTCGCTGCCCCTGATGAAGGAGAACTGGCGCGTCTGCGACAGCGAGCCGAAGCTCACCACCAGCTCGAGCGACCCGTCGGCCTTTCGGGTTGCGGTGTTGACGGGGCTGGAGTCCTTGGCATCGCCGAAGTCGCGGTCGTGAAACAGCTTGCCGCCTCTCACCGTGTAGCTCAGGTCGGGATTGTCCCGGCTGAGCGATCTGCTGCAATCGAGGCGCCAAGTGCCGATCAGGCCCCAGCTCGAGGCGGTCTGCGCCACCGTCTGCGCGAACACCGGCTGCACCCCTGCGAGAACGGCGAAGAGACCAACCACCAACAGCCGAGCGCCCGTTTGCATCGCAGCCCCCATGATTCGCGCCGAGCATCAGACCCGGGAGAGTATTGTATACGCGCTCGGCCGTTGCAAAGCCGTTCAGTGCCCGGCGCCGCCTGCTGAGCAGCACATGCCGGCACCAGTCACGGCCTCGCGCTCGCGCTGCGGTGGGCGTGGGCGTGGGCGTCAAAATCGGCCGGCGCTGTAGGGCGCCGGGTCGGTAAAGGGAGCCTCGCCCGTCATCAGCTCGGCGAGCAGCCGGCCCGTCACCGGCCCCATGGTGAAGCCCAAGTGGTGGTGGCCGAAGTTGAGCCACAGGCTTTCGTGCCGCGGCGTCGCGCGGCCGATGACGGGCAGCATGTCGGGCAGACAGGGCCGGCGCCCCAGCCACGGCTCGGCGTCCACGCGCGCACCGAGCGGAAAGATCTCGCGTGCCAGCGGCTCCACCTTCCTCAGCTGCACGGGCGTCGGCGGCGCATCGCGCAGCGCGAACTCCGCGCCGGTGGTGAGGCGAATGCCCTTTACCATCGGGGTGAGGGCGTATCCGTACTGCGCGTCGATGAGCGGCCGGTTGAGCGTGGCGTTGCCCTCGGCCCTGAAGTGCATGTGATAGCCGCGCTTGACGCCCATCGGCAGATCGAGACCCAACGGGCGCAGCACGTCGACCGACCACGGACCGAGTGCCACGACGGCCGCATCCGCCACCACCGGCCCTTCGCGCGTCCTCACCTCCCACTTGCCCTTGAGCGGCATCAGCGTGCGCGCGTCGCCCTCGAGAAAGCGCCCGCCACGCTCGGTGAAGAGACGGGCATAGGCCTTGGTGACCCCGCCGGGGTCGGCCACGCTCACGGGCTCGGGCATCCACACCCCACCGGCGCTGGGTCCCCGCAAGTGCGGCTCGATCTCGGAAAGCTTTTGGGCATCGACCACCTCGAACTTGATGCCGTAGGTCTTGCGCCAGTCCTCGTCCTTGACGATCTGGGCAGCCATTACCTCGGCCGAGCGGTAGAGCCGCAGGTAGCCGGTGCGCCGCATCATGCCGACGATCCCGGCCTCCTTCATCAGCGCCTCGTGCTCGATGACGCAGCGCTCGATGAGCGGCCGCGCTCCACGCGCCGTCTGGGCGAGCCGGGCCGGCGTCGACGCGAGCCAGTAGCGGAAGAGGTAGGGCGCGATCCTGGGCAGCGCGCTCCAGTGCAGGTTGGCCTCGGTGCGCAGGTTGAGGGCGTACTGGGCCATCAGCCGGAGGTCGCGCGGGAAGGGATAGGGCACCACCCCCTC
>DASRDL010000348.1:0-6555 GCA_035652635.1 Hyphomicrobiaceae bacterium
CATCGGCGTCTTCATCGGCACGCTGGTCGGCGTGCTGCCCGGCATTGGCCCGGTCTCCGCCATGTCGCTGCTTCTGCCGGTGACGCTCTCCTCCACGCCGGAGGCCGGCATCATCATGATGGCCGGCATCTACTACGGCTCGATGTACGGCGGCTCCACCACCTCGATCCTGGTCAATATTCCGGGGGAAGCCGCATCGGTGGTGACCTGCCTCGACGGCCACCAGATGGCGCGGCAGGGCCGCGCCGGCCCGGCCCTAGGCATGGCGGCGCTCGCCTCCTTCTTTGCCGGCACCTTTGCCATCGTCGCCCTGATGCTGCTGGCGCCGACGCTGGCCGGCGTGGCCGTCGCCTTCGGCCCGCCGGAGTATTTCAGCCTGATGGTGCTCGGCCTCACCATCCTGAGCTTTCTCAGCCAGGGCTCCATGCTGAAAGCGCTGCTGATGGCGGCGGTCGGCGTGCTGATCGGGCTCATCGGTATCGATCAGATCACGGCGCAGCCGCGCCTCACCTTCGGCCGGCTCGAGCTGCTCGACGGCATCGGCCTGGTGCCCGTGGTCATGGGTCTCTTTGGCGTGGCCGAGATCCTCTCCAACCTCGAGCGGGAGATCGAGCGCGAGATCGTCAAGGCGCGCATCGGCGGCTTGTGGCCGTCGCTTGCCGACTGGGCGGCTTCCAAGTGGGCCATCGTGCGCGGCACGGTGCTCGGCTTCTTCCTGGGCATTCTGCCCGGCGGTGGCGCCGTGATCGCCGCTTTCGCCACCTATGCCCTCGAGAGAAAGGTATCGTCCACGCCCGAGCGCTTCGGCCATGGTGCGATCGAGGGCGTCGCCGCGCCCGAGGCCGCCAACAATGCCGCCGCGGGCGGAGCGTTCATCCCGCTGATGACGCTCGGCATCCCGCCAAACGTGGTGATGGCACTGCTGCTCGGCGCCTTCATCATGCACGGCCTGCAGCCGGGACCGCTGATGATGGTGCAGCGGCCCGACGTGTTCTGGGGCATCGTCGCCAGCATGTACATCGGCAACGTCATGCTGCTCGTGCTCAACATGCCGCTCATTGGCATGTGGGTGCAGGTGCTGAAGCTGCCCTACCGCGTCCTGTTTCCGCTGATCCTGATGTTCTGCCTCGTCGGCGTGTTCGCCTCCGGCAACGCGGTGTTCGACGTGTTCGTGATGGTGCTGTTCGGCGTGCTGGGCTACCTGATGCGCAAGTTCGGCTACGAGCCGGCGCCGCTGGTGCTGGCGTTCGTGCTGGGGCCGATGCTGGAGAATAACCTGCGCAAGTCGCTGATCCTGTCGCGCGGCGACTTCACCATCTTCGTCGAGCGGCCCATCTCGGCGGCCTGCCTGGTGTTGGCCGTGCTCGCACTGGTGGCGCCCTTGTTGCCGGCGCTGTCGCGTCAGCGCGCCCGTGCCGCGCTGGACCAGACCTGACCGCGCGGGTGCCGCTCAGCTCACCGTCGGCATCCGGAACGGGTGGGCGGCCTCGTAGGCGCGGGCAATGCGCAGGACGAGGGCATCGCGATCGAGCGCCGCCACCGCCTGCAGGCCCACCGGCAGGCCCGATGCGGTGAAGCCGCAGGGGATGTTCGCGGCCGGCTGGTGCGACATGTTGAAGGGGTAGCTGAAGGGCGTCCAGTCGATCCACACCTCCTCGGAGGCGGGATCGTTGAGGTCCTGGCCCACCGGCAGAGCAGGCACCGCCACCGTCGGCGTCAACAACGCGTCGTAGCGGGCAAGGAAGGCGTTGGTGCGCTGCATCAGCAGGGCGCGCTCGCCCTCGGCGTTGATGAGGTCGACGGCGCGGAGCCGCGCGCCGCGCTCGGCCGCCGCCAGCAGGCCCGGATCGACGAGGGCGCGCTGGGCCGCATCCATGCCGGCCACGAGCTTGGCGCAGCTCGCGCTCCACAACGTCCAGAAGGTGTCGCGCGGCGAGCCGAAGCCGGGATCCGCCTGATCGACGTGTGCGCCTTGCGCCTCGAGCGCCCGCACCGCGGCCTCGACCAGGCGCGCCACCTCGGGGTCGACCTTGGCGAAGCCGAGCGCCGGGCTATAGGCGAGCTTGAGGCCCCTGACGCCGCCGTCGAGTCCGCTGCGGAAGTCGCGCTTGGCGGGCGGCAGCGCGTAGGGGTCGCGCGGGTCCCAGGCGGCGATCACCGACAGCATCAGGGCCGCATCGGCCACCGTGCGCGTCATCGGTCCCGTATGGGAGACGGCCGCAAACGGGCTCGGCGGCGCCGCGGCCACCAGGCCGTAGGTCGGCTTGATGCCGAAGATGCCCGTGAAAGAGCTCGGGATGCGGATCGAGCCGCCGCCGTCGCTGCCCAGGTGCAGCGGACCCATGCCGGTGGCTGCCGCCACCGCGGCGCCGGCGCTGCTGCCGCCCGGCGTGCGCTGCGGATTCCAGGGATTGCGCGTGATGCCGGTGAGCGGGCTGTCGCCGATCGCCTTCCAGCCGAACTCGGGCGTCGTGGTCTTGCCGACGAGCACCGCGCCCGCCTCGCGCATGCGCGCCACCATCGGCCCGTCCTCGTTCCAGGCCTGGTCGCGGCGCACGGTCTTGGAGCCGCGCAGCGTCGGCCAGCCCTGGGCGAGCATCAGGTCCTTGACCGACGCCGGCACGCCGTCGACGGGACCGACCGGCTCACCCCTGGCCCAGCGCGCCTCCGAGGCGCGGGCGGCGGCGAGGGCTGCGTCCTCGTCGACGAGCGCGAAAGCGTTGAGCGAGGGCTGCAGCCGGGCGATGCGTGCCAGCACCGCCTTGGTCACCTCCACCGGCGACAGGGTGCGGTCGCGATAGTGCTCGACGAGCTCGGTGGCCGTGAGCGAGGTCGGATCGTTGCTCATCGAGATTTCCCCTTGTTTGCACTCACAGGTTCTGCGGCTTGAAGAGCCGGCGGTAGCGGGAGGTGTTGCTGCCCGAGAGCATGAACACGCCGTCGCCGCGGTAGTGCAGCGTGCGCGGATACCTCGGGCTCCGTGCGGCCCAGGCCTTCACCACCTCGAGTACGAACAGGCTGTACTTGCCGATGAGGCTGGCATCGACCAGCTTGCATTCGAAGCTCGAGTGGCATTCGGCAATGAGCGGGGCTGCAACCTTGGCGCCGGGCACTGGCGTCAGCCCGAAATGAGCGAACTTGTCTATGTCGCGCCCCGAGGTGTTGCCGATGCCGACCACCTTGCCGGCGAGGTCCACGCCGGGCACGTTGACGACGCACTCGCCGCTGTCGCGCACCATGCCGAAGCTGTGGTTCTCGCTCCAGATGTAGCAGCCTATGAGCGAGGGCTCGAACTCCATCACCATGTGCCAGCCCAAGGTCATGATGTTGAGCTTGCCGCGCCGGGCCGAGCTCAACAGCACGATGGGGCCGGGCTCGAGGAACTTCCGCACCTCGCCGACCGGAAACTCCTTCTTGTCGCGGACGGCCATGGGCGGCTCCTTCCTTGGCGCAGCTCGCGTGGCTCAGGCCGGCCACGCCGCCACCTCGAGGAAGGTGCTCTGGTAGGTGGCGCCCTCGCCGATGTCGGTGTAGCGGTCGGAGCAGAGCATGTTGACGGTGCCCGACACTGCCTCGTCGTCCGGCCGCTGACCGGGCACCAGGGCGACGCCCGGCTGCACCTCGTCGCTCACGCGCAAGACGAGGCCCACCTCGCCGCGGTCGTTGAACAGGCGCACTTTCTGGCCGTCGGCGAGACCGCGCGCGCGGGCCTCGTCGGGGTGCAGGATGCAGGAGGGCGCGCCCTCGCGCTCGCGCAGGAACGGCACCGGCGAGAACGCGGTGTGACTCTGGAAGTAGCCGGGCGCGGTGAGAAGGCGCAGCGGCCAGCGGGCCGCATCGGCCTCCTCCTGCGGGTCGGGCTGCCAGTCGGGCATGGGGGGAAGGCCCTGGGCGGCGAGCGTCTCCGAGTAGAACTCGAGCTTGCCCGAGGGGGTGCGGAAGACCTGGCCGCCCGAGGGCGCGATGTTGATGGGCCCCATCTCGCGCAGCCGCGCCGGGTCGACCTTGGCGGCCGCTCCCTTGGCGCCGCGAAACAGCTCGGCGATCATCTCGTCGTGCGACATGGAGAACACCGGATCGGTGAGGCCGAGCCGCTTCGCCAGCGCCTGCGCCACCTCGACATTGGAGCGTGCCTCGCCGAACGGCGCCACCGCGCGGTGGCCGAACTGCATGTAGTAGGAGCCGTAGCTGCGGTAGAAGTCCTCGGTCTCGAGGTAGGTGGCGGCCGGAAGCACGATGTCGGCGTAGCGGGCGGTGACCGACATGAAAGGGTCGTGCACCACCGTGAAGAGATCGCCGCGGGAGAGGCCGCGGCGCGTCTTGGCCGCGTCGGGGTTGGTGACGGCGGGATTGTTGCAGGCGATGAACAGGCCGCGGATCGGCGGATCGCGCATCTCGAGCAGCGCCTCGCCGAGCCGCAGGTGGTTGACGAGACGCGTGGCGGCCGGGCCCGACGGTTTGCGCACGGCGTTGTAGTTGAGCTGGCAGGAGGCCGCCGTCAGCAGCAGCGCGCCGCCGCCGGGGCGGCCGTAGGCGCCGGTGAGGCCCGGCAGCAGGGCTACGGCGCGCAGCGCCTGGCCGCCGCGGGCGAGCCTGGTCATGCCCTCGCCGATGCGGATGAAGGAGGCCTTGGCGCGGCCGTACATGGCAGCGAGACGCTCCACGTCGGCCACCGGCACGCCGGTGATCTCGGCCACCCGCCCCGGAGCGAAGCGGGGCAGGACCTCCGTCTTCACCCGCTCGAAGCCGACCGTGTTCGCAGCGAGATAGCCCTCGTCGCACAGGCCATCCCGCACGATGATGTGCATGAGCCCCAGCGCCAGCGCGGCGTCTGTGCCGATGCGGATCGGGATGTGCCAGTCGGCCGCCTGGGCCGTGCGGCTGCGCCTCGGGTCGATGACGACGACGTGCACTCCCTTCCGGCGCACCTCCTCGACCTTGGCCCAGAAATGGACGTTGGTGGCCATCAGGTCGGCGCCCCAGGACACGACCAGGTCGGAGTGGGTAACGGACTCCGGATCGGCGCCGCCGACCGGACCGACGGTCAGGTCCCAGGCGGTCTCGCAGCAGGTGTCGCACACGGTGCCGGCCTGCAGACGGCTGGTGCCCAGCGCGTGGAACAGGCCCCCGAGCAGGCCGCGGTTCATCTGGCCCTGGTGGGCGCTGTAGGCATAGCCGAGCAGCGCCAGGGGACCCGACTCGGCCATGATGGCCTTCCAGCGCGCGACGATCTCGTCGAGGGCCTCGTCCCAGCCGATGGGCTCGAAGCGGGCCTCGCCCTTGCGGCCGACGCGTCGCAGGGGCCTCGCCAGGCGCAGCGGCGAGTGCACGAGCTCGTAGTCGCGGTTGACCTTGGCGCACGCGAAACCGGCCGTGAATGGGTTGTCCCGGTCACCCTGGATGCGCACCACGCGGCCTCCCTCGACATATGCCAGCATCGAGCACATGTCTGGACAGTCGTGTCCGCACACGACGCGGATCGTCTGCAAGTGGTCCCTCCTCGCGAGGCAGTTCGGCAACGGCGGCCAGTCGCCGGTCGCAGGCGCGCACTATGCGCCAGAGCCTGCGGCGCCGGAAGTGGCAACACAAAATCGGCGATCTTCCGTCCGGGGAATGCCCTTTGCTCGCCCAGAAATGGTCATCGCTGGTTTCGACACTCCCAATGGGAACAGACAGCGGCATGGCCCGTTGTAGTCGACGATGACCGAAGGGATGGCACGACAGCTGCTCTCTCTCTGGCCGGTGCTCCTGGGCAGCGTGGTCCTCGGCGTGCTGATCGCATTCGTGACCGGGTCCTGAGCCGCCCGCCGGGCAGGCATCGCCCTGTGGCGGCCCGCGCGGTCCGCCATGCAGGAGGTCGGGGCAGAGCCGGGGGCGCGCGTGCAGCCGTCGGCGAAGGCTGCATCGGCTCGGTCGATCGAAATCTGCCTCTCCAGCGCAACGGCTGCTTAACTATCGCCCCGCGAGCGAACCCGCCGGCCGAGCCCACGGTGCTAGAAAAGAGTCCGTGGTCTGTCGGTTTTGCTCGGGAGGAATCCGCGATGAAGAGGCTGATGAGGCTGGCGGCTGCGGCGGCGTCGCTGGCGGGTGCGCAGGCCGTTGCAGCAGCCCCAGCCGCGGCGGGCGGCTACTACTACTGCAACCCCTACGGCTACCACTACGCCTACTACTATTCCGCGGCTCCGTGCTGCCCGCGCGTCTATCGCACCGTCAGCCTCTATCGGCCCGTCGTCCGCAAGGTGGTGCGGACCGTGACCTACTATCGCGTGGTCGGCTATCGGCCGATCGCGCCCTACTACTACCGTCCCTGCTGCTGGTAGGGTCTGGAGGCCGACATCCGGCCTTCAGCACCGGCGAGCCCACTCGCCGGTACCGGCCTGATGCTATTGCGGCTCGTCGGTCTCGGCGACCGGTCCGCCGATGATGCCGGACATGTCGGAGCCGTCCTCTTCCTCCTCCTCGAGGAAGGTCTCGTCCTCCTCGCCGACGGCGGCCTCCTCCTCGCCCTCGATGGGAACAAGAACGTCGTCGGTCTCGGCCTCGGGGACATCCTCG
>DASRDL010000349.1:0-2729 GCA_035652635.1 Hyphomicrobiaceae bacterium
GGGGCCGTGCAACTCGACCGGCTCGGCGGCGTCGCCTGGCAGACGCGCAAGGCGCGCCTCAAGCAGCGCATCCGCGAGATCGCCGCCGACCTCATCAAGGTGGCGGCGCTGCGGCAGTTGCGGCAGGCCCCGGTCATGCTGCCGCCGGAGGGGGCCTTCGACGAGTTCGTCGCCCGCTTCCCCTACGGGGAGACCGAGGACCAGACTGCCAGCATCGGCGCCGTGCTCGACGACCTCGCCGCCGGCAAGCCGATGGATCGGCTGGTGTGCGGCGACGTCGGCTTCGGCAAGACCGAGGTGGCGCTGCGCGCCGCCTTCATCGCCGCCCTCGACGGTTTCCAGGTGGCGGTAGTGGTGCCCACCACGCTGCTCGCGCGCCAGCACTTTGCCACCTTCACCGAGCGCTTCAAAGGGCTCCCGGTGCGCATCGCCCAGGCCTCCCGCCTGATCTCGGCCAAGGAGCTTTCCGCGGTGAAGGCGGGCTTGAAAGAGGGCACCATCGACATCGTCATCGGCACACATGCGCTGCTCGGGAAGGCCATCGCCTTCAAGCGGCTGGGGCTGCTGATCGTCGACGAGGAGCAGCACTTCGGCGTCGCCCACAAGGAGCGGCTGAAGCAGCTGCGCGAGGACGTGCACGTGCTCACGCTTACCGCCACGCCGATCCCGCGCACGCTGCAGCTGGCGCTGTCGGGCGTGCGCGAGCTCTCGCTCATCACCACGCCGCCCGTCGACCGATTGGCGGTGCGCACGTACATCTCGCCCTTCGACCCGGTCATCATCCGCGAGGCGTTGCGGCGCGAGCGCTACCGCGGCGGCCAGACCTTCTACGTGGTGCCGCGCATCTCCGACCTCGAGGAGGTGCGCGAGTTCCTGGCCGAGGCCGTGCCGGAGCTGAAGGTCGCAACCGCCCACGGCCAGTTGTCGCCCGGCACGCTCGAGGACGTCATGACCGCGTTCTACGACGGCAAGTACGACGTGCTGCTGTCGACGGCGATCGTGGAATCGGGGCTCGACATCCCCAACGCCAACACGCTCATCGTGCACCGCGCCGACATGTTCGGCCTGGCCCAGCTCTACCAGCTGCGCGGGCGCGTCGGCCGCTCCAAGGCGCGCGCCTATGCCTACTTCACCACGCCGGCAAACCAGAAGCTCACCGAGACCGCCGAGCGGCGGCTGCAGGTGCTGCAGTCGCTGGACCAATTGGGCGCCGGCTTCTCGGTGGCGAGCCACGACATGGACATCCGCGGCGCCGGCAACCTGTTGGGCGAGGAGCAGTCGGGCCACATCCGCGAGGTCGGCTTCGAGCTCTACCAGTCGATGCTGGAGGAGGCGGTGGCGGCGCTGAAGGGCGGCGACCTCGGCGAGCATGAGGAGCAGTGGAGCCCGCAGATCGCGCTCGGCACCTCGGTGCTGATCCCGGAGACCTACGTCAGCGACCTCGCCTTGCGCCTCGGCCTCTACCGCCGCCTCTCCACGCTGACCGAGCGCGCCGACATCGACGCTTTTGCCGCGGAACTCGCCGACCGCTTCGGCGAGCTTCCGGACGAGGTGCGCCACCTGCTCGACGTGGTGGAGATCAAGGGGCTCGCCCGGCACGCCGGCCTGCAACAGGTGGATGCGGGCCCCAAGGGTGCCGTCATCGCCTTCCGCAAGAACCAGTTCGCCAATCCGCATGGCCTGGTGGCGTTCATGCAGCGCTCGGGCGGCGGCGTGAAGCTGCAGCCCGACCACAAGCTGGTGTTCAAGGCCGACTGGCCGAAGCCCGAGGACCGGCTGCGCGGCGTGCGCGCGCTGGTGCGCCAGCTCGCCGATATTGCTGCACAGGCCAAGAAAGCGGCGTAGTGTCCCTCGTTCCGCTTTTCGGGTAGAGGCGAGAGCCGCGGATCGGGCGGCGAGGCCTGTAGCCTGTTGCGCAAGGAGATGCACGCGCCATGAGCGCCGCGGGCAGGCTGATCCCGTCGCTGCGCCTCGTCCGCCGCACGGTGGAGACGGAGATCGCCTACACCGTCTCGCGCATGCGCGTGCTGGAGCGGCTGCCCGGCAATCCGGTGGGCATCGCCATCCGCGACCTCGGCGGCGGCGCCGTGGCACTTATGGCGCGCAATCTGCCGGTGCCGGGCTTCAACAGCGTCGTCGGCCTGCGCATCGGGCACGAGAAAGAGCTGGAACCGCTCGCAGCCTGGTACCGCGCCGAGGGCGTGGCGCCGCGGTTCGAGACCGTGCCCGGCTACTACGATCCCGCCCTCGGCCGCGAGCTGGCACGGCTCGGCTTCTTCCAGTCGGGCTTCCACACCGCGATCGTGTGCGCGCCGCGATCCGAGTCGCCTCCCGCGGCCGACGGCATCACGATCGAGCGCGTGGGCGATGCGGGCGTGCTCGACACCTTCCTCGCCACGCACGCAGCCGGCTGGGGCGTCCCGGACGTGGGGCGATTCAAGGCCAACGTGCAGGGCTGGCTCAACGAGCCCGGCTGGTCGCTCTACCTCGCCCGCCTCGACGGCAGGCCGGCGGCGACCGCCATCCTCTACGTTGCAAACAAGATCGGCTATTGCGCCGACGCCGCCACCGACCCGGCCTTTCGCGGTCACGGCCTGCAGAGGGCGCTGCTCGTCCGCCGCATCGCCGATGCCAGCGCCGCCGGCGTCGATTTCATCTGCGGTGCCGCCGAGCTCCTCTCCCGGAGCCACCGCAACATGCAGCGCGCCGGCCTGCGCACCCTGTTCGTG
>DASRDL010000350.1:0-16233 GCA_035652635.1 Hyphomicrobiaceae bacterium
GTGGAGGCGCAGACGCTCGCCAACGTCTACCAGGCGCTCGACAACAACCTCGAGATCCTGCCCGTCCTCAACAAGGTGGACCTGCCGGCCGCCGACCCCGAGCGCGTCAAGGCCCAGATCGAGGAGGTGATCGGCCTCGACGCGTCGCACGCCATTCCCATCTCCGCCAAGACCGGCCAGAACGTGGAAGCCGTCCTGGAGGCGATCGTGGCGCGGCTGCCGGCGCCCAAGGGCGACGCCAAGGCCCCCCTCAAGGCGTTGCTCATCGACAGCTGGTACGACGCCTACCTCGGCGTGGTGGTGCTGGTGCGCGTGATCGACGGGCGTCTCAGGAAGGGGCAGAAGATCAAGCTGATGTCGTCGGGCGCCGCCTACCAGGTGGAGCGCGTCGGCATCTTCAGGCCCAAGCAGGAGATGCTGGAGGAGCTGGGTCCCGGCGAGGTCGGCTTCTTCACCGCCGCCATCAAGCAGGTGGCCGACACCCGCGTCGGCGACACGGTGACGGACGAGCGGCAGCCGACGGCGTCGCCGCTGCCGGGCTTCAAGCCGGTGCAGCCGGTGGTGTTCTGCGGCCTCTTCCCGGTCGATGCGGCGCAGTTCGAGGACCTGCGCGAGGCGATGGCGCGCCTGCGCCTCAACGATGCGAGCTTCACCTACGAGACGGAGTCCTCCGCCGCGCTGGGCTTCGGCTTCCGTTGCGGCTTTCTCGGGCTCCTGCACCTCGAGATCATCACCGAGCGGCTGGAGCGGGAGTTCAACCTCGAGCTCATCACCACGGCGCCCAGCGTCATCTACCACGTCTATCTCAACAACGGCACGCGGCTGGAGATGCACAACCCGGCCGATATGCCCGATCCCACGCATATCGACCGCATCGAGGAGCCGTGGATCGAGGCCACCATCCTGGTGCCGGACGAGCACCTGGGCGCTGTCTTGAAGCTGTGCCAGGACCGCCGCGGGCGGCAGAAGAACCTCACCTACGCCGGCAGCCGCGCGCTGCTCGTCTACGAGTTGCCGCTCAACGAGGTGGTGTTCGACTTCTACGATCGCCTGAAATCGATCAGCCGCGGCTATGCCTCCTTCGACTACCACATCAAGGGCTACGAGCCGGGCGACCTCGTCAAGATGTCGATCCTGGTCAACGCGGAAGCCGTCGACGCGCTCTCCATCATCGTGCACCGCGCGCGCGCCGAGAGCCGCGGGCGGGCCATGTGCGAGAAGCTCAAGGAGCTGATTCCGCCGCACCTCTTCCAGATCCCGATCCAGGCGGCGATCGGCGGACGCATCATCGCGCGCGAGACCATCCGCGCGCTGAGGAAGGACGTGCTGGCCAAGTGCTACGGCGGCGACATCACGAGAAAGCGCAAGCTGCTCGAGAAGCAGAAGAAGGGCAAGAAGCGCATGCGCCAGTTCGGCCAGGTCGAGATCCCGCAGGAGGCCTTCATCGCCGCGCTGAAGATGGACGAGAACTGAGCGGCGCCGACCTCGCGCCGGACAGCGCTCCGCATCGCGTGCTGCAGCATCACTCCCGGATCATGGGCGGGGGAGTAAGGTCACGGCTGTCCCAGATGGCGCGGCAGGTGCGCTGGCCCTGTGCGTCCGTCCGGCAATCCCAGCTGGGGGAAATGGCCTGGGCCAGAGCCGGGCTCGCCGGCAGCAGGGCTGCACCGGCGATGCCTCCCAGTACGATGAGCGTCCTCATGTCGGTCCTTCGGGGGCTGTGCTCGTTGCCGACACCTGGCAGCGAGCCGCCGTGGACGGCGGCTCGCTCGGCCGAGGTGTCGATCGGCGTCAGTAGCCCTCGCGCTGCAGCTGCTCGTAGAACTGCTTCGCCGGAGCGCTCGGGTCGGCGGCCAGCGCCGTCTGGGCGGCGATGCCGCCGAGCACGGCGAGCGCGAGGAGCGTCGATGCGATGTGCTTCATGATCGTCTTCCTTTTTGCGTTGATGGAGCCATGCGCGGCTCGCTGCGCTCGATATATGGCCGACGGCGCGCCTCGGAAGGCGGCCTCGCGCAGCTGTGAGAGGGGTTGATCGTGCCGTGGCGCCCACTGCGGAGCTTCGAGAATCGCGCAAGGTGCAAGGCGCAGTTGCGAAGCAGAAAGCGCCGAAGACGAGGCGACGCGACGGTTGCGTCCCGATGCAAGGGCTATGAAGGCAACATCGTTTTCCGATCGGGCTGCAATCGGCAAATTCATTCGTCCAGGCGCAAGCGAGCAAGGCGGGCTTCGCCGCCTTGCTCGCCCGTGGTCAGTAGCCCTCGCGCTGCAGCTGGCCGATGTAGTCGGGAGCGTGCGGGTCGGCGGCGTGCGCGGCCTGCACCGCGATTCCGGCCAGCACCGAGAGCGCAAGCAGTGTCGATGCGATCGTCTTCATGTCTGATCTCCGTCGCTTCGGAGCCCTCTGGCTCGCGTGTAGTGCTGCCATATGTGACGTACGCGCGAGCCGGGAAGGCCTTCTCGCGAAGCTGTGAGACCGTCGCGAGAACCAGTGAAATCGCACCGGCGCCCACGACTAGGGCAACGTGGCCCAATCTGGAGGCCTGGCAAGACGTGGCCGACGCGCCGATGCGCCCATTTTCCTCGGGGAGCCGGCCGTCAGGCCGCCAGCTCACCTTCGGGCTCGGCTGCCTTGATTTCCGGCCGCGCATGGAAGCGGTAGGCCAGATCGCGCCTGATGTTGCCGGGATGGCGCACGAACAACGGGCCCCAAACGGGGTTCTTGCTGTGCAACTTCGCCAAAATGCTGATCATCCTGTCGAAGATGACGGGGATGTCGCGCCCGTTCGCCAGCGCTTCGATGACCGCGGCGGCGACGATGTGCGTCGCGAAGATCCGCGCGTTTCCCTCTTCCTCGGGCAGATTCCCGTTGGTCGTGAGCAGCTGCCGCACGATGTTGACCTTGAGCTCATCGCTGTCCTGCCAGGTTTGTATCTCCCCAAGCGCGTGGTTCTCGAGGCTCCTGACCTTCGAGCTTGCAATGGCAATGGCGGCATGCCGAGCCGACTCGCGAGCCACGGCCCTGGAGATGACCTTGCCCGCCAACGTGATGGTGCCGGCATCCTGGTCGGTCTCGCTGGCGACGCGCTTCGACCACGCCCCGGCCTGGCTGAAAGGCAGAAGCGCGACGGTTTCGGCCGCCAGATAGCCTCGGACGATGTCCGCCGGATGCGGATCGCTGACGGGGCCTTCGCTGCGCAGCTTGGCGACGCCGGCAAAGGCGAGGTTCAGAGCACGGAAATATCCTACCAGCCCGATCGCGGCCGCGGGACCCATGTTCAGGATGCCCATCACGTCAGACGCGGTCTCGTCGATGCGCGAGGACCAGTATTCCGACAGGTGTTCCGCGAGTGGGCCGCCGATCTGCAGGATGCTCTGTCGCACTTCCGATGCCAGTTGGTTTTGCAGGCCATGGTCGGCGTGGAGGATGTCGTGGCCGCCGGTCTCGTGGCCCAGCGCGGCCCAAGCGAGCAAGCCCTTTCTTGCGTTGGCAGGCGGAAGGCTGACGACGGCTGCGCGTGCGCCAAATGTCGACGTCGCATCGCCGGGCCACGTGTAGGGACCGAAGTCGGGATTGCCCCATTTGACGAGAGGCGGCGTGGAGCCTTCGTCGGGCGGATTGATCCCCTGCCGATCCTCGGCGCTGAGGAAGCCGTCATAGAGATCGCCGACCACCTCTTCGAAAGCATCGCATGCCGGCCGCTCGAAGCGCTCCGCGCGCTGAAGGATCGCATGGGCCATATCCAACATGAGACCAGCCTGACCTTCATGGGTCGGGTCGCTGATGAGGATGTTGGTAAACTCTGCCGCCCCGAGCTTGTCGAGGTTGGCGATGTAGGGCTCGACGAACTCCTGCTTGTAGAGCGGCGGGAACTTGCTGCGGGCGGCCTCGAGGCGCGCCCTCAGGGTCGCGTAGTCCGTCGGGTCGGCTGGCCCGCTGTCGCCGTTGAGGGCAGCTTGGCGCGCGTCGTCAATGCACGCTGCCAGGTCCGTCGTGTCGGGAGGGCTGATGTGGGTGGACGCGTCGGCGGCAACCAGCAAATCGCGGCGAGCGAAACGCTTCTTGGACATGAAAATTCTCCATCACAAAAATAAAGTTACAGTGTGAAACAGGGGTAGCAGTGCCATGGCCGATCAATGCTCGGCCACGGATCTCGATAATAGTCCAACCTTACGGCCTTGGGAACCGCGTTGGGTGCCGTGGAAGGGATGCGGTAGGGCGCCCTTGGGCTGATCGGCTCGTCACGCCGCCTCGTCGGCGGCCTCGTCCATGGCCGACGGCGTCGACAGCTCGGGCAGCTCGTCGATCATGCCGAGCGCGTGCATGTAGACGGCGAGGATCGCCTCCTCCTCCTGCCGGTCGGTGGCGCTCTTCTTGCGCAGCGAGACGATCTTCCTCAGCGCCTTGGGGTCGAAGCCCATGGCCTTGGCCTCCAGGTACTTGTCGCGGATGTCGCCGCTGAGAGCCTTCTTCTCCTCCTCCAGCCGCTCGATCTGCTCCACCAGCTGGCGCAGCTGCTTCTGTGCCGAGACCTGCAGCGCTGTCATGTTGGGCACCCCACTGAATTGCGCGAGCCACGTACCTGTCTTCCGCCTGCTCTGCGGCAGTCGTCGCGGCAAGCCGTCTGCGGCGACGAGGTCGGACGCTAGTCGGCGCGTTCCGCCGCTTCAAGCGGCGAGGGCGCGCCATCCAGAGCTTTCTTCGCGGGTGCGCTGCAGGTTGCATGTTGCGCGCCCGACACGCCTGGCCGCAGCGGCGGCCAATCGCCCGGGCCCGGCGTTGACAGTGCCCGTGCTGCCCACGACAACTCGCGGCGTCGAGACCCTTCCCGAACAATCTTGGCGGGCTCCATGCACCGGTTGCTCCTGGCCTTCTGCTCGTGCCTTGCCGTTGCATGTGCGGCCGCCTTTGCCGAGCACCGCGGCCCGTGCACGTCCAACGGCTGCGGGCCGTCCGGATGGCGCGGCAAGCTGGTGCCGGAACGGTTCCTCGGCTGCGTCTTCACCCCCGCCTGCAATGCGCACGACATCTGCTATGGGCAATGCGCCAATTGCGGTCCCCACCACGGCAAGCGCATGTGCATCGTCCCGGCGCAGAGGCGGGCGCTCAAGGACGCCTGCGACAGGGCTCTGGAGAGCGACATACAGAAGTTCAACGACGGCAGCTGGCGGTGCTGGGGTTTTGCGAAGATCTACTACATAGCCGTGTCGGGCTTCGGCGATGAATACTTCGGACAGGATGCACCGCCCCAGAACCTCATCGCGCGCGCCAGGGAGGACGTGGAGGCGCTGGCGCAGTTCGCCGGCTTCGAGGATCGCGCGACGACCGAGCGGCGGATCAATCAGATCGAGAACGCAGCGCTCGTGCTGCGCCGCGCCGACAGCGGGTTTGCCAACCGGTTCGCCGTTACGCCTCCCGCCGCGCCGGGCGCCGACCCGCAGCTCCGCTTCGAGTCGCGCACGCCCGTGCCGACCGTGACCATTCCGCGCGATGGCATGCGGCTGGAGCAGAAGCAGTTTCTCAACGGCATCGATGTAACCCGGATGCGCATCGACGGGCGGGTGCCGGACCTGGATCAGATCATCAGGCGAACGCCGAACGTGCCGATCGACCGGCTCGATCGCACCTTCCGCTTCGAGCGCGTTCAGTAGCGAGGCGGGGCCCCCATCTGTCGGCGGTCCGCGGCCGTCAGCGCTTGCCGGCGATGACGTGGCTCTGCACGCCGCGTCCCGAAAGCAGCGGGCGCTTGGAGGAGACGCCACCGGCATTGACCCCGGCCCAGCCGATCTCGCCGGACAGGCGGCCGTACTCGATCTTCGGGCAGCGGTTCATCACCACGCGCAGGCCGGCGGCCTCGGCCTCGGCGGCGGCTGCGTCGTTGCGCACGCCGAGCTGCATCCAGACCACCTTGATGCCGAGGGCGTCCTTGAGCCGGATCGCCTCGCGCGTGATCTCGAGCGCCGCCTCGGAGCCGCGGAAGATGTCGACGATGTCGACCGGGGGAGGCACCTCGGCGAGCGAGGCGTAGACGCGCTGGCCCAGGATCTCCTTGCCGGCAAGGCCGGGGTTCACCGGCACGACGCGGTAGCCCTTGCCCAGGAGGTACTTCATCGCGAAGTAGCTGGGCCGGTTGGTGGTGGCGCTGGCCCCCACCATGGCGATGGTGCGCGCGGCGGCGAGGATGCCGGCGATGTAGTCGTCTTTGTAGCTCGAGTGATCCATGGGCCAGGATTGCGCGCCTTGGGTTCAGCCCTTGGGCCAGACGGGGGCGCGCTTCTCCAGGAATGCACCGATGCCCTCCTCGGCCTCGCGGTGCATCATGTTCTCGATCATCACCCCGGCGGCGTAATCGTAGGCATCGGCGAGCGACATCTCGATCTGGCGGTAGAACGCTTCCTTGCCGATCGCCACCGTCACCGGTGGCTTGGTGGCGATCTTGGCGGCGAGCGCCATCGCCTCCTCCATGACGCGGCCGGCCGGCACCACGCGGTTGACGAGTCCGAACTCGGCCGCCTCCTTGGCCGGCAGCATCTCCCCGAGCAGCAGCATCTCCATCGCCCGCTTGCGCGATACGTTGCGCGACAGCGCCACCATCGGCGTCGAGCAGAAGAGGCCGATGTTGACGCCGGGCGTGACGAACGTGGCCCCTTCCGCCGCCACGGCGAGGTCGCACGAAGCGACGAGCTGACAGCCGGCGGCGGAGGCGGTGCCCTCGACGGCGGCGATCACCGGCTTCGGCGACATGACGATGGAGCGCATCATCCTGGCGCACTGGCGCATCAGCAACGCGAGATAGGCGCGCCCGCCGTCCGCATCGCGCCGGTGCTGGGTGAGCTCCTTCAGATCGTGGCCGGCGCAGAACACCGTGCCCTTGGCGGCGATGACGATCGCGCGGACCTCCGCGTCGCTTGCGGCAGCGTCGAGCTCGGCCTGCAGCGCGGCGATCATCGCCTCCGACAGGCTGTTGCGCCGTTCAGGCCGCGCCAGCCGCAGCACCAGCACGCCGCCCCGGCGCTCGACCTCGAGATCGACCGCCGTCGGCGGAGCCGCAGGCGCGCGGTGCGCTGCCTCTTCGGTGGCTGTCATCGTGGCCTTCCCGGCCGCTGCGGGGCGGCATCGATCCTGTCGCTGCCAACTGCGTAGCGCATCGGCTCGGTGGCCTTCAAGGGCGCAATCGAGCGCGCCCGGCATGCGCCCATAAGCCGCCGCCGGCCGTGCCGGTGCCCTCAGGCCGCGCAGCGAGCACCGCCGTGTCCCGGAGCGGGCGGCCGGTGCCGAGGCGCCTGTCAGCGCAGCGACTCGCTCAGCTTGTCGAAGTGCTTCTCCACGAGGGCGATGTTCTCCGGGAACTTCACCGGCTCGACGTTCTTCATGTCCTCCTCGATCTCCTCGATGGCACGCTTCCTGTCGGCCTCCGACAGGGCCGTGTTCTTCTTGGCGTCCTCGAGCTGTTTCTTGAGGAAGACTTGGGGATCGGTGAATTTCTTGGTGTCGGGGTCGACGTAGAGGAGGATCACGTCGATGCTGTTGGCAACGTCCTCGTATTCGGCGCCGCTGGCGAAGCCGTGCTTCTTGGCGACGTTCTCGAATTCGGCCTGCATCTTGTCCAGCTTGTCGGCCTCGGCGCCCTGCATCTTGTCGCCGATCGCCATCATGTCCTTCTGCGCCGCGATGAAGCTCTCGATGTGCTTGTCGGTCAGCTTGATCTGCTTGGCCTGACCCTGCGCCGCGGCCTGGCCGGCAAAGTGCGCGAGCGCGACGGCGCCAACAGCCGCGATCATCAATCGGAGCATGTACTGCATCTGGTCATCCTCGTTAGCGGTATTGCCGGTCGGCACCAGAAAGGATAGGGGCGTGTGGTAGTCATGCCAAATGACAAAAGTTGGACGCAGGAGCCACATGTCTGCAGCCCAATCGCCCGCCGGACGCCTCGATGCCGCGCGCATCGAGGCCCTCATCGATGCGCGCTTTCCCCAGATCCATTCGGGTGGCCGGTCCCTCCTGATCGAGGAGGTAGGTGAGCGCAACGTGCGCGTGCGCTTGAAGTATCACGAACGCCACACCCGCCCGGGCGGCACGGTGTCGGGTGTGGCGATGTTCATGCTCGCCGACTTCTCCGTCTACGTGGCCATCATCGCCGCCATGGGCGATGTCGGACTTGCCGCCGTTACCACCAACCTCAACATCAACTTCCTGGCGAAGCCCGAGGCGCGCGACCTCGTCTGCACCGTGCGCCTCATCCGGCTGGGGCGCCGGCTGGCGGTCGGCGAGGTGGAAATCTTCTCCGACGGCCTGCCGGACATGGTGGCCCACGCCATCGCCACCTACGCGCTCCCGACATCCGGCAGATGATGAGGTAGTATATTACCGACGTCGTATCTTGCTGATATTCCTGTCATTTATTTGGAGCGGCGCGCCATGATGCCATTGACACGCGCCCGTCTGCTGCCCTAGAACGCGCACCACCCGCAGCCGTGCGGCCGGGCACCGGCCTCGGGGCCGATGGGAGCGAAGAGGCAGGTCGCCATGAAGACTTACGTCGCCAAGCCGGGCGAGGTGGAGAAGAAGTGGGTGCTGATCGACGCCGAGGGCCTCGTCGTCGGCCGGCTCGCCGCCCTGATCGCCACCCGCCTCAAGGGTAAGCACAAGCCGGCCTACACGCCCCACGTCGATACCGGCGATAACGTGATCGTGATCAACGCCCAGAAGGCGGTGTTCACGGGCCGCAAGACCGACGACAAGGTCTACCAGTGGCACACCGGCTATCCGGGCGGCCTCAAGGAGACGACGCCGCGGCGCATCCTCCAAGGCAAGTTCCCCGAGCGCATCCTGGAGAAGGCGGTGGAGCGCATGCTCAAGCGCGGTCCTCTGCAGCGCAAGCTCATGCGCAATCTCAAGGTCTACGCCGGCGACAAGCATCCCCATGACGCCCAGAAGCCCGAGCCGCTCGACGTCAAGGCGCTCAACCGCAAGAACGTAAGGGTGTGATCCCCATGGCCGAGACCAAGACCCTGGAAGACCTGGGCGCACTCAAGGGCGCGGAGCCGGTGCCCGAGCCGACGCACGCGCAGAAGCTCGACGCACTCGGCCGCGCCTACGCCACCGGCAAGCGCAAGGATGCGGTGGCGCGCGTGTGGATCAAGCCCGGTGTCGGCAAGATCAGCGTCAACTCCAAGGACTTCGCGCAGTACTTCGCCCGTCCGGTGCTGCAGATGCTGCTGAAGCAGCCGCTGCAGGCCACCAACCGGCTGAGCCAGTTCGACATCACGGCTACCGTCTCGGGCGGCGGTCTGTCGGGCCAGGCCGGCGCCGTGCGCCACGGCATCTCCAAGGCGCTCACCTACTACGAGCCCGAGCTGAGGCCGGTGCTCAAGAAGGGCGGCTTCCTCACCCGCGACAGCCGCGTGGTGGAGCGCAAGAAGTACGGACGCGTCAAGGCCCGCCGCAGCTTCCAGTTCTCCAAGCGCTGAGGCCGCCATGAGCCGGGCAGGAGGCCGGGCCGCGGCCCCCTCATGATCGACTGGCTCACCCTCAACCTGCTGCCCCTCGTCAACGTCATCGTGATCGACGTTGTCCTGGCGGGCGACAACGCCATCATCGTCGGCCTGGCAGCGTCGCGCGTGAAGGAGGAGCTGCGCACCAGGGTCATCCTGTGGGGCATCCTCGGTGCGGTCGCGCTGCGCATCGTCTTCGCCGCACTCGCCACCCAGCTGCTCGCCATCGTCGGCCTCATGCTCGCGGGCGGGCTGCTGCTGCTCTGGGTGTGCTGGAAGATGTACTGGGAGCTGACCCACAAGGGCGCAAAGCGCGTCGGCTCGCACGGGCTGGCTGTCTCCGGTACGCCGGTGGAGCGATCCATGAGCTTCGGCGCAGCGGTGACGCAGATCATCGTGGCCGACGTATCGATGTCGCTCGACAACGTGCTGGCGGTGGCGGGCGCCGCCAAGGGCGATACGGTGGTTCTCGTCATCGGGCTGGCCGTCGGCGTCGTGCTGATGGCCGCTGCCGCCAATTTCATCGCCGACATGCTGGCGCGCTATCACTGGATCACCTGGGTCGGCTTCGCCGTCATCCTCTACGTCGCCCTCGACATGGTGTTCGACGGCTCGCAGGAGGTGGCGTGCGCGGCCTGGGCCGGCGCGTGGTGCGCGCCCGACCTGCCGAGCCTGCTGCGCGGGCTGACGCGCTGATCCCGTTGTCATGCCGGCATTTCGCGTCAGCGAAATATCCGGCACCCAGAGCGGCACGCTCCATCAGCGTCGCCCTGGGTACCGGCTCTCGCGCTGCGCGCTCGGCCGGCATGACAACGGCTGCAGCCGCAGCGCGGCGCCCGCGCCCCCTTGCAGCTGGGTCCGGCGCCTGTACTCTCGACCGATCCGGCGAGGTGAGGGGCGTACCCTCGCCGTCGGCGCATTCGGGAGGAACGCATGTCCACGGCCAAGCCGCACACCACGGTGGCAACGCGCGCGTCCGGCATCCGCGAGGACTGGCTGGCGCAGACGCGCGAGGAGATCCTCGAGCCCGATCTTTCCATCGTCGATCCGCATCACCACCTGTGGGATTTCCCCGCGCACCGCTACCTGCTGCCCGACCTCCTCGCCGATACGGGGAGCGGGCACAAGATCGAGAGCACGGTCTTCATCGAGTGCACGGCCTGCTACCGCGCCGACGGCCCGCCCGAGCTGCGGCCGCTGGGCGAGACGGAGTTCGTCAACGGCATCGCCGCCATGTCGGCGAGCGGCGCCTACGGGCCGACGCGCGTGGCGGCCGGAATCGTCGGCCTCGTCGACCTCACCATCGGCGGCCGCGCCGAGGAGGTGCTGCGCGCGCACATGGCCGCGGCCGGCCCCCGCTTCAAGGGCATCCGCCACGCCGCCGCCTGGGAGGACAAGACGCCCGAGATCCACAACAGCCACACCAACCCGCCGCAGCACCTCTATCGCGATCACGCCAAGTTCCGCGAAGGCTTCGCGGCCCTCGGCCGGCTCGGCCTCACGTTCGATGCGTGGATATACCATCCCCAGATCGCCGACCTCACGGCGCTGGCGCGCGCCTTCCCCGAGCAGAGGATCGTGCTCGACCACGTCGGCGGGCCCTTGGGGCTCGGCTGGTACGAAGGCAGGCGCGACGAGATCTTCGCCGTCTGGAAGCGCGACATCGTCGAGCTCGCCAAATGCCCCAACGTGTTCATGAAGCTCGGCGGGCTCGGCATGCGCATCAACGGCTTCAAGTTCCACCACCGCGAGCGGCCGCCCTCGTCAAAGGAGCTGGCCGATGCCTGGCGGCCCTACGTCGAGACCTGCATCGAGGCCTACGGGCCCGCACGCTGCATGTTCGAGAGCAACTTCCCCGTCGACAAGATCTCGGGCTCCTACGCCGTCTACTGGAACGCCTTCAAGCGCCTCGCCTCCGGCGCCTCGGCCGCCGACAAGGCGCGCCTGTTCAGCGACACGGCGAAAGAGTTCTATCGGCTGGGCTGAGGCGCTCACGCCGGCTTGTAGCGCACCATCAGCTTGGACAGGTAGACGGTCGAGGCGGATTGGGGCGCGAGGCCGGCGCCGGTGAACATGCCCTCCAGGTCGTCGGCGGCGTAGCTCGCAAAGTAGGGCTCGTGGAAGCGGACCGGGAAGGCCTCGAGCAGGCCGTCCCAGGCGGGCCGGTCGCCCATCTGCAGGCTGTCGAGGAAGACGAGGAGGCCGCCGGGCCTGAGCACGCGGGCGATCTCGGCCGTGACCTGCCGGCGCACCGCGGGCGGCAGCTCGTGGTAGAGGAAGATCGTGGTGGCGATGTCGACGCTGGCATCGGGCAGCGGCATCCGCTCGGCGGCAGCCTCGATCAGCTCGGCTGGGCGCAGGCCGCCGAGATGGCGTCTCGTCTCGTCGAGATAGGTGCTCGACAGGTCGAGGCCCCGCATCCGCATGGCCGGGTAGGCGAGGCGCACCTGGCGCAGGAAGCGGCCCGTGCCGCAGGCCACGTCCAGCAGCGTGACGCGGCGCTGGTCGCGGCCGGCCATGAACTCGGCGATGGGGCGCAACGCGGCACGGCGCATGGGGCCCGCGGCGCCCATGAACAGGGTCTCCACCTGCACGTCATAGAGCCTGGCCGAGCCCTCCGAGAGATAGCCCCCGGTCTGGTAGTGGAAGTCCTGCGCGTAGTAGTCGGGCACGCTGGCGGCGCGCGCCTCGGCCCTGGCAGTGGCGGCATCGTGGCCGGCCTGGCGGGCGGTCGTTGCCGGCAGATCGGCCAGCATCTGCCGCACGCGCCGCAGGTAGGAGAACGGCGAGGCCGCCTCGTCCTCCATGGGCGGGTAGAGCCCGTCGCGCACGGCGAGCGCGTCGCTGACGAGCAGCTGCCCCAGCTCGGCCAGCAGCTCCTGCAGCGAGGGGACGGGACGCTGCGGCTTGAAGCGCCGCTTCGCGCCAAGCTGGCCGGCGCGCCAGCCGACCAGGCGGTTGAGCGCGAAGTACCAGCCGACGCGCAGCGACTGTCCGGCCAGTTGCGCTGCCATGCCTGCGTTGTTGCTCATTGCCGATCTGCCAAGGGGTGCCGTTGACGCTGCCTCACGCCAGGATCGCGCAGTCTTGCAATTTCCTCAACGCGGCAAAGAGCTAATCTCATGCGCCCAGCCGCTTCCCAGGCGCTTGCCCGACACCACATAGCGGCGGAGCTTGGATACACCGGAGCCGACATGCCACCCGCCGCAAGCGACGTTGCCTTCTCGCCCACCGTCAAGGCCATCCAGGAGAGCCGCGGCTCGCGCGCCGTCTTTGCCGAGCGGGAGGAAAAAGGCGGCTGGCGCACCACCATCACGCCGGACCTTGCGCAATTCATCACCGAGGCCCGCTCCTTCTACTTTGCCAGCGCCAGCGCCGACGGCCAGCCCTATGTACAGCACCGCGGCGGCCCGCCCGGCTTCCTGCGCATCCTCGACGAGCGCACGCTCGCCTTCGCCGATTACAAGGGCAACCGGCAGTACATCACCACCGGCAACCTCGCCGACAACCCGCGCGCCTTCATCTTCATCATGGATTACACGAACCGCCGGCGCATCAAGCTGTGGGGCCGGGCGCGCGTGGTGGAGGGAGACGCCGACCTCGTCGCCAGGCTGTGGCCCGATGGCTACCGGGCGCGGCCCGAGCAGGCGATCGTGTTCGAGATCGCGGTCTGGGACAGCAACTGCCCGCAGCACATCCCGCAGATGTTCCATGCCGAGGACGTAGCCCATGCCGTCGCCCGGCTGCAGGCGCGCATCCGTGAGCTCGAAGCCGAGGTGGCCGCGCTGAAAGGGGCTGCGCCGGCGGGCTGACGGCCCGCACACAGCAACCGGCTTGCTGCAGCCACCCTCTTCGCCCTACCTAGGGCAGAGAAAGGCAACTTGGCGTGCGGCTCTCCGACCTGACCGGCGCGACCGCCGAAGCGCTGAAGAGCGCCGGCGCCGTGCTCTCCGACCTGATGACGCCCACCGTGCGGCTGGGCGTGACGGGTCTCGCGCGTTCCGGCAAGACCGTGTTCATCACCGCGCTGGTGCGCAGCCTCGTTGCCGGCGGCCGGCTGCCGTTCTTCTCGGCCATGGCCGAGGGCCGCATCGGCCGCGCCTACCTCGAGCCGCAGCCCGACGACCGCGTGCCCCGCTTCGCCTACGAGGAGCATCTGGCGCTGCTCGCCGCCGACCCGCCGCAGTGGCCCGAGAGCACGCGACGCATCAGCCAGCTGCGCGTCACCATCGAGTATGAGCACAGCTCGGCGCTGCGCCGGGCGCTCGGCGCGGGCCGCCTGCACGTGGACATCGTCGACTACCCCGGCGAATGGCTGGTCGACCTGCCGCTGCTCGATCTGTCGTTCGCCGACTGGTCGCGGCAGGCAGTGGAGGAGGCGCGCGTGCCCCAGCGGGCCGCCGCGGCACGGGACTGGCTGGCTTTCCTCGCTGCTGCCGATGCCGAGGCGGCGGCCGACGAGCAGGTGGCGCTCACCGGTGCCGGCCTCTTCACGCGCTACCTGCAGGCTGCGCGCGCGCCCGATGCCGAGCTCACCGCGCCGGGACCTGGGCGCTTCCTGCTGCCGGGCGACCTCGCCGGCTCGCCGCTGCTCACCTTCTTTCCGCTCCCCCCGGGGCCGTCCGGGGCCTATCCGCGCGGCAGCCTTGGGGCCATGCTGGCGCGCCGCTTCGAGAGCTACAAGGCGCACGTGGTGAAGCCGTTCTTCAGCGACCACTTCGCCCGCCTCGACCGGCAGATCGTGCTCGTCGATGCGCTCAGCGCCGTCAACGCGGGCCCGGCGGCGATCGCCGACCTGCAGCGCACGCTGGAGGCTGTGCTCGCCTGCTTCCGCCCCGGCGCCAACACCTGGCTCTCCGGCATCCTGGCGCGCCGCATCGACCGGCTGGTGTTCGCCGCCACCAAGGCCGACCATCTGCACCATGCGAGCCACGACCGGCTCGAGGCCATCCTGCGCCTCGTCACCGACAAGGCGATCGCCCGGGCCTCGTTTGCCGGCGCGGACGTGAAGGTCATGGCGCTCTCCGCACTGAGGGCCACGCGCGAGGCCGAGGCGCAGCTCGGCCGCCAGCGGCTGCCCTGCATCGTCGGGGTGCCGATGCCCGGCGAGCGCCTGGGCGGACGGACTTACGACGGCCGCACCGAGGCCGCCATCTTCCCCGGCGACCTGCCGGAGGACCCGGCGGCGCTTCTCGCCCGGTCTGACCCCATGACGCCACCGAAGGGCGAGGTTCATTTCCTGCGCTTCCGTCCGCCGCGCGTGAGTCTCGGGTCGCCGTCGGGCGAGGAGCCGGCGCTGCCGCACATCCGCCTCGACCGGGCGATCGAGTTCCTGCTCGGAGACTGCCTCGCATGAGCGCCTCGTCCGATACGCGCCGGCCGCAGGCGTTCGACCCCGACGATCCGGCCATCGTCGCGGAGCCCGAGCCGCCGGCCGCGGACGCGCCACCGCCCGGTGCGGAAGGGGATGCCTCTCAGCCCCCGCTCGCCCGCCCCACGCTGGCCGACCTGGGCCGGCGCGGCTTGCGCTGGGGTGCCCTGCTCGTCTCGGCCCTTGCCGGCGCGGCGCTGCTCGGTGTCACCGCCTGGTTCATCCGGCTCGTCTCCGCCGCCTTCGTGCGCGAGGACTGGATGGGGTGGCTCACCCTCGTCCTGCTTCTCGTCGCCGCCTTTGCCGCACTCATGCTGGCCCTGCGCGAGGTCGTGGGCTTTGCGCGCCTCGCCCGCCTGTCCCGCATCAAGGCCGAGGTGGCGAGGGCCATCGCCGAGCACGACGCCGGGCGCGAGCGGCGCGCCGCCCTGCGGCTCGCCGGCCTTTATGCGCGCCGGCCGGAGCAGGCCTGGAGCGTGCGCCGCTTCCGCGACTACGCCCGCGACGTGCACGACGCCGGTGAGCTGCTCACGCTCGCCGACCGCGAGATGGTGGCCCCGCTCGACCGGCTGGCGCGGGCCCTCGTCACGCGCTCGGCCAAGCGCGTCGCCACCGTCACGGCCATGAGTCCGATGGTGCTGATCGCCGTTGGCTACGTCGCCTGGGAGAACCTGCGCCTGTTGCGCGCGCTCGCCACGCTCTACGGCGGCAGGCCCGGGTTCCTCGGGCTGATGCGGCTCGCCCACCTCGTCGTCGGCCACCTGATCGCCACCGGCGGCGTGGCGTTGACGGACGATCTGCTGGGCCAGTTCCTGGGCCAGGACATTTTGCGCCGCCTGTCGCGCCGGCTGGGCGAGGGTGCCTTCAACGGCGCGCTCACCGCCCGCCTGGGGCTGGCCGCCCTCGACGTGATCCGCCCCCTGCCCTTCCTCGCCGCCAAACCACCGCGCGCCCGCGACGTGCTGGCCGAGGCGCTGAAACCGATGTTCGGGGGCAGCAAGGGGTGAACGAGCGCTACGTCATTCCGGCGCAGGCGGGAACCGAGCACGGCGCCATCGTTGCCACCGACGTCATTCCGGCGCAGGCCGGAACCTAGTCCATGGTGCAGCGGGCGTGCGGCATCGGGTGGGCCGTTACGGCTACCCGGCGGCCGGTCCCGTGTAGCGCGGCCGACCACCAGCCGCTCACCCGCTGATGAGTGCATGGGTCCCGGCCTGTTCCCTCGGGCGCCCTGACGGGCGCCCTCGGCGCCGGGATGACGTTGGAATCTGCCGCCATCGTTCCGCTGGCGTATGGCGCCATCGTTGCCACCGACGTCATTCCGGCGAAGGCCGGAACCTAGTCCATGGCGTACCAGGGGTGCGGCATCG
>DASRDL010000351.1:0-6771 GCA_035652635.1 Hyphomicrobiaceae bacterium
GCCGCAATCCCTGGATGCTGGTCGAGCTGCTGCTCGATCTCTTGCCGCTGCGGCGCTGCTTTGCAGCGCGCGGCAAGGCACCCGACCCGGCGCTCCCCGCCGCCATCGTGCGCATGACCGAGATGCTGCGCCACCTGCGGCACGGCGACGGCACGCTCGGCCGTTTCAACGGCATGGGTGCCGGCGAGCGCGAGGCCCTCGCCACCGTGCTGGGCTATGACGACCGCGACCCGGCGGCGCCGGTGCCGGCCGTACGCTCGGGCTACGCGCGGCTCGAGCGCGGATCGACGGTGGTTCTCGTCGATGCCGGGCCGCCGCCGCCGCTCGAGCTGGCGGAAGCGGCGTGCGCGGGGTGCCTCAGCTTCGAGCTGAGCTCGGGGCCTACGCTCGTTGTCGCCAACGGGGGCTTTCCCGGAGAGGCCGACGCGGCGAGACGGCCCATGGCCCGTGCCACCTCGAGCCACAACACCCTGTGTCTCGGCGAGCGCTCCTCCTCGCGCCTCGTGCGCGATGCACGGCTCGAGCGCGTGCTGGGCGGCCCGCCGCTGCGCCAGCCCGACAACGTCACCTGCAGCGTGCGCGAGGCCGACGGGACGGTCGAGCTCGAGGCCTCCCACGACGGCTACGGCGAACCGGTGGGGCTCATCCACACGCGTTCCCTCAGGCTCGACGCCGTCGGCTCGCGCCTCGAAGGCCGGGACCGGCTCGAGGCCGCCAAAGGCGTGCTGCGACTGGCCTGGGACCTGCCGTGCTCGATCCATTTCCACCTGCATCCCGAGGTGGAAGCGCGGGTCGGCGCATCGCCGGAGGTGGCGGAGTTATGGCTCGACAGCGGCGAGCTGTGGCAGCTGACGGCAGCCGGCGCGGCCGTGTCGATCGAGGAGAGCCTGCACTACGCCGACGTAGCCGGTCCGCAGCCGGCACTTCAGGTGGTGCTGCGCACCCGGTGCTACGGCGCGGCCGAGGTCTCCTGGGTCATCGAGCGCGTGCCGGCCGACACCCCGGCCTATGCGGTGGCCCATCGCCGGCGGGGTGCGGGGCTGATCGAGCGGCTGGCCGAGACCGGGCCGGCCGGCGAGCCGGAGGATGCCGCGGGCGCGCCGTGACCACGGCGGGACTGTTTCGCCGCCCGCTTCCATGCTACCGGCGCATCTGCTCGATCCCCGCTGAACGAGGGCACCTGCCATGACCGACCCTGCGGCCCCTGCCACTCCCGCCATCCGCCGGGCACTGATCTCGGTCTCCGACAAGACGGGTCTCGTCGACTTTGCCCGCGCGCTGGATGGACGCGGCATCGAGATCCTCTCCACCGGCGGCACCGCCAGGGCGCTGCAGGATGCCGGCGTCGCGGTCAAGGACGTGGCCCGGCACACGGGCTTTCCCGAGATGATGGACGGCCGCCTCAAGACGCTGCATCCGAAAGTGCACGGCGGGCTGCTCGCCATCCGCGGCAATGCAGAGCACGAGCGCGCGGCGGTGCAGCACGGCATCCCGCCCATCGACCTGCTGGTGGTCAACCTCTATCCCTTCGAGGCCACCGCCGCGAGGAACGCACCCTTCGAGGAGTGCATCGAGAACATCGACATCGGCGGCCCGGCCATGATCCGTGCCGCGGCCAAGAACCATGCCTCCGTCACGGTAGTGGTAGAGCCCGACGACTACGGCCGGGTTCTCGCCGACATGGAGCAGCACGCAGGGGCCACGAGTCTTCGGCTGCGCAAGGAGCTGGCGGCCAAGGCCTATGCACGCACCGCGGCCTACGATGCGGCCATCAGCTCCTGGTTCGCCGAGACGCTGGGCGACGGGGCCCCGCGGCGGCGCGCCATTGCCGGCCAGCTCGCCCAGGAGCTGCGCTACGGGGAGAACCCGCATCAGAACGCGGCATTCTACCGGTCGGGCGAGCGGCGGCCCGGGGTCGCCACCGCGACGCAGCACCAGGGCCGCGAGCTGTCCTACAACAACCTCGGCGACGCGGACGCGGCAATCGAGCTGGTCGCCGAGTTCGATCCCAGGGTTGCGCCGGCAGTGGCCATCATCAAGCACGCCAACCCGTGCGGGGTGGCGCTCGGCCGCACCCTCGCGGAGGCCTACGCCAAGGCCTTCCGCTGCGATCCGGTGAGCCCGTTCGGCGGCATCATCGCTCTCAACGGCACCATAGACGCCGCGACAGCGCGCGAGATCACGCAGATTCTCACCGAGGTGGTAATCGCTC
Organism: Hyphomicrobiaceae bacterium; assembly: GCA_035652635.1. GTDB lineage: Bacteria > Pseudomonadota > Alphaproteobacteria > Rhizobiales > Hyphomicrobiaceae > AWTP1-13. The sequence continues at coordinate 2,213 of DASRDL010000351.1, forward strand.
CCGAGGCGACCGATGAGGCAAAGGCCATCTTCGCGGCCAAGAAGAACCTGCGGCTGCTCACGACGGGAGGGCTGCCCGATCCGCGCGCGGCCGGGCTCACCTTCCGCTCGCTCGCCGGCGGGTTCCTGGTGCAGTCGCGCGACAACGTGGTGGTCGACGATCTCGAGCTCAAAGTGGTGACGAAGCGCCAGCCGACGGCGCAGGAGCTGGCCGACCTCAAGTTCGCCTTCAAGGTGGCCAAGCACGTCAAGTCGAATGCCATCGTCTACGCCAAGGACGGCGCTACGGTCGGCATCGGCGCCGGCCAGATGAGCCGGGTCGACAGCGCGCGCATCGCCGCGCTCAAGGCACGGGACGCGGCCGAAGCCGCCGGCGAGCCCGCGCCGCTCACGCACGGCTCGGTGGTGGCCTCCGATGCGTTCTTCCCGTTCGCCGACGGCCTGCTGGCCGCCGCCGACGCGGGTGTCACGGCGGTGATCCAGCCCGGCGGCTCGCTGCGCGACGCGGAGGTGATCGAGGCCGCCGACGGGAGGGGCCTCGCCATGGTCTTCACCGGCGTGCGCCACTTCCGGCACTGAGACCGGAGGGGGTCAGCCGCCTCGGCGCGGCGTCAGCTGCACAATCGACAGCGTGGCGGCGAGGGGTCTGCCCCGCTGCCGCCCGGCGGGCACGGTTGGCGCCACCCCGGTCGAGCGCGTAAGGTGCCGGCAACCAACAGCATGCTTCGCAGGGAGGAGACCGTGAGCGAGATCCGGGACAGCCTGACCATCTCGGACGCGTTCGCCGCCGCCGCTGCACGCCACGGCGACAAGCCGTTCTTCGCCGTGCCGGCCAATGCCAGGCGCGACTATCTGCCCGGCGGCTACGAAATCTCCTACCGCGACGCCGCCGCCCGGATCGCCGAGCTTGCCGCCCTCTACCGCGAGGCCGGCTACGGCGTCGGCCATCGCGTCGCGGCGCTGATGGAGAACCGGCCCGAATACGTGCTGCACAAGCTGGCGCTCAACTCGCTCGGCGTGTGCTGCGTGCCGATCAATCCCGACTACCGCGCCGGCGAGACCGCCTACCTCCTGGAGCACAGCCGCCCCGACCTCGTCATGGTGCTCGCCGCGCGCGAGGGCCAGGTGCGCGAGGCCCTGGAGCAGAGCCGGCACCGGCCCGCGAGCCTGAGCGTGGAGCGGTTCGCCGCCGGCATGTTGCCCAAGGCGCCGCACCGGGCGGCCAGCGCCTCACCCACGCCGGCGACGCCCGCCAGCGTTCTCTATACGTCGGGCACGACCGGGCGGCCGAAGGGATGCATCCTCTCGCACGGCTACGAGATCGCTTGTGGAGCCTGGTATGCCGAGCTCGGCGGCGTGGCCACCTTCCGCACAGGAGAGGAGCGCATCTACAATCCGCTGCCGCTCTATCACGCCAACGCCGCGGTCGTGTCGCTGATGGGCGCCATCTGGAAGGGCAATTGCCAGGTCCAGCCCGACCGCTTCAGCCCGCAGCAGTGGTGGATCGAGATCGCCGAGAGCCGCGCCACCGTCGTTCACTACCTCGGCGTGATCGCACCGCTGCTGCTTGCCCAGCCGAAGAGCGATGTCGAGCGGCGTCACCAGGTGCGGTTCGGCATCGGCGCCGGCATCGAGCCGCAGCTGCACGGAGCCTTCGAGCAGCGCTTCGGCTTCCCCATGGTCGAGGTGTGGGGGATGACCGAGATGGTGCGGGTGCTGGCCGACAACGTGGAGCCGCGCCAGGTCGGCACGCGCGCCTTCGGCCGTGCCGTGCCCGGCATCGACGTGCGCATCGTCGACGAGCGCGACAGGGATGTTCCCGACGGCACGCCCGGCGAGATGCTGGTCCGCCACTCCGCGGCGACGCCCAGGCGCGGCTGCTTCTCGGGCTACCTCGATGACGAGGCGGCGACCGAGACGGCGTGGCGCGGGGGGTGGTTCCACACCGGCGACACGGTTGTGCGCGCTCCAGACGGCATGCTGCACTTCGTCGACCGCAAGAAGAACATCATCCGCCGCTCGGGCGAGAACATCGCCGCCGCCGAGGTGGAAGCCATGCTGCTCACGCATCCGGAGGTGCAGCAGGCGGCGGTGATGGCGGTCAAGGACGAGATGCGCGACGAGGAGGTGCTGGCCTGCGTCGTGCTGAAGCGGCCACTGCCGCCGAAAGACGTGGCGGAGAGCCTGTTCCGCCATTGCTACGAGCGGCTCGCCTACTACAAGGCGCCGGGCTGGATCCACATCGTCGAGGCGCTCCCCACCACCGGCACCCAGAAGATCCAGAAGCACAGCATCTATCCGGGCGGCATCGACCCGCGCACGCTACCCGACATTGTCGACTTCCGCGCCCGCAAGCGCCGGTCGTGATCGGCGAAAGGCGGCGGCCCCTCGGCACGGCGCCGCTGCGGGCTGGCAAGGTGCGAGGCGAGGCGCTTGCGCCTGCGCGCCGGCCCGAGAGCCAGCCCGGCAACTGCTCGCCAGCGGGGGAGGCGAAACGCAGCCACCGGGCTGGCCTCGGCATCGGACGCTGCTGAAGGCGTACCGCGTCCGAACCAACCAGCTGCCGCGGCTCAGGCGAAGAAGGGACACACACACGAGCCGAGCAGCAGCCTCGAGGAGAAGATTTTCCGCTCACTGTCGCGATCGGGCCTGTTGCCGGATCGCAGGTGCAGTCTTGCGCCTGCAATGTAACGGGCGAATGTCAAGTGTGAGGATAAGGCCCCGACCCGCCTCACTTTCGGGGCCTGTGGATAACTCCGGCCACGCTCGCCGACCGGCGCGGTCAGCGCGCCTCGAAGCTATAGCCCGCTCCGCGCACGGTGCGGATGGGATCGGTGCGCCAGCCGCGCACCAGCGCCTTGCGCAGCCGGCCGATGTGCACGTCGACAGTGCGCTCGTCGACGTAGACATCATTGCCCCACACGCCGTCGAGCAGCTGGCTGCGCGTGAACACGCGCCCCGGCGACTGCATGAAGAATTCGAGCAGGCGGTAGTCGGTCGGCCCCAGATGGATCGTCTGTCCCCGGCGCAGCACCGACATGGCGGTGCGGTTGAGCTCGATGTCGCCCACGGTGAGCACGTCGGCCACCAACAGCGGCCGCATGCGCCGCAGCAGCGCGCCCACCCGCGCCACCAGCTCGCTCACGGAGAACGGCTTCACCACGTAATCGTCGGCGCCGGTCTCGAAACCGCGCACGCGGTCGGACTCCTCCCCGCGCGCGGTGAGCATGATGACGGGCAGGTTCTTGGTGGTCACGGCCTGCCGCAGGCGCCGGCAAAGCTCGATGCCGGAGAGCCCCGGCAGCATCCAGTCGAGCACCAGGAGATCGGGCACGGTCTCCTTGAGACGCGCCTCGGCTTGATCGCCGTCGGCGATGGTCTCGACCGAGTAGCCGGCCTTCTCGAAGTTGTAGCGAAGCAGCTCGAGGAGCGGCTCCTCGTCCTCGACGACCAGGATGTGTGGCGCCATCGCTGTCCCGTCCTCTCTCCTCTCAGGTTTTGCGGGGGCCCATGTTCGGATCGACGCCACTCGACTCGTCGGCCTTCGGGCGCTCGGCGGAGAGCATATCGCCCGTCAGCATGTAGTGGATGGTCTCAGCGATGTTGGTCGCGTGATCGCCGATGCGCTCCAGGTTCTTGGCGCAGAACAGGAGATGCGTGCAGAAGCCGATGCTGCGCGGATCCTCCATCATGTAGGTCAGAAGCTCGCGGAACAGCGAGGTGTGCAGCGTGTCGATGGCGCCGTCCGACCGCCAGACCTCGAGCGCGGCGCCGTCGTCGAGGTTGTGGTAGGCGGCCGTGACGCTCTGGAGCTGGGCACCCACGCGCTCGGCCAGTGGGGTCAGGCTGGCCGCGACCTTCACCGAGGCCGGCTGCGCAACGATGGCGATGACGCGCTTGGCCACGTTCTTGGCAAGGTCGCCGATGCGCTCCAGGTCGTTGGCGATACGGATGGTGGAGACGATATGGCGCAGGTCGATGGCGACCGGCTGACGCCTGGCGATGGTGGCGATGGCCTTCTCCTCGATGCTGTGCTGCAGCGCATCGATGGAGGCGTCGGCGGCGATCACCCGCTGGGCGCGGGCGACGTCGCCGGCAGCGAGCGCCCCCGTGCTCTCCTCGAGGAGGGCCCGCGTGCGGCTCGCCATCTCGCCGACCAGGCTGTCGAGCTCCTTGAGATCGGCATCATAGGAAACGATGGTATGGGGTTGCATGGCTTCAATCCCGGTCGTGAAAGGCCTTGGACAGGACCGCTTACCCGAACCGGCCCGTGATGTAGTCCTGCGTTCTCTGGTCCTTGGGCGAGGTGAAGATCATTTGCGTGGGGCCGAACTCGACGAGCGACCCGAGATACATGAAGGCCGTGAAATCGGAGACGCGCGCCGCCTGCTGCATGTTGTGCGTGACGATCACGATCGTATAGTCCCTCTTCAACTCGTCGATCAGCTCCTCGATCCTGGCGGTGGAGATGGGGTCCAGCGCCGAGCACGGCTCGTCGAAGAGTATCACCTCGGGCTTCACCGCGACCGTGCGGGCGATGCACAGTCTCTGCTGCTGGCC
>DASRDL010000352.1:0-3392 GCA_035652635.1 Hyphomicrobiaceae bacterium
GCCTTCGGACGGCTCGTCGAGCAGCACCGCCTCGGGGTTGCCCATCAGCGTGCGGGCGATGGTGAGCATCTGCTGCTCGCCGCCCGACATCTGGCTGGCGCGGCGGCCGCGCATCTCGGCGAGGTTGGGGAAGATCTGGAATAGGCGCTCCGGCGTCCAGGCCGGGCGCGCCCCGGACGCGGCCGGCTTGGCGCCGACCTCCAGGTTCTCCTCCACCGTGAGGTCGGTGAAGATGCGGCGCTCCTCCGGCACATAGCCGAGGCCGAGGCGGGCGATGCGGTAGCTCGGCAGGCCGCGGATGTCGCGCCCGGAAAAGCGCAACGCCCGCGCCTCGGCGGGGATCAGCCCCATGATGGCCTTGAGCGTGGTCGACTTGCCGGCGCCGTTGCGGCCCATGAGGGCCACGATCTCGCCCCGCGACAGGCCGATCGAGACGTCGAACAGCACCTGGGCCAGGCCGTAGGATGCGTTGAGGCCCTCCACCTCCAGGATCGGGGTCGTCGCCATGGACGCCTACCCCGCCGCCGCCGGCGCGCGCGGCGGAGCGGCGCTGCCTCCCCCGCCCAGATAGACCTCGCGCACGCGGGCATCGGCCCGCACCTCGGCAGGCCGGCCGCGGGCGATGATCTCGCCGCGCACGAGCACGATGATGGTATCGGCATGGGCGAACACGGCATCCATGTCGTGCTCGGTGAAGAGCACGCCGATCCTGTGCTCACGCGCCACCTCGCTGGTGAGCTGCATGAGCCGGGCGCGCTCGCTGGGTGCCATGCCGGCGGTGGGCTCGTCCATCAGCAGAAGCTTGGGCTCGCCGGCCAGCGCCACGGCGAGCTCGACCCGCTTCACGTCGCCGTAGGCGAGCTCGCTGCACGGCCGGTCGGCGTCGGCGGCCATGCCGACCCGCCCGAGCAGGGAGATGGCTTCGCTCCGGTAGAGACCCCTCGTGTCGGGCCACCACGCACGGGTGCGACGGTGCCAGCTCAGGAGCGCCATCTGCACGTTCTCGGCCACGGTCATGGAGACGAACGTCTGCGCCACCTGGAAGGTGCGCCCGACACCCAGCCGCCAGATGCGGCGCGGGGTGAGCCCGGTGATGTCCTGCCCGGCGAGCACGACGCGGCCGCGGTCGGGGGCGAGTTGCCCGCCGATCATGTTGAAGATGGTCGACTTGCCGGCGCCGTTCGGGCCGATGACGGCGATGAGCTGGCCGGCCTCGACGGCGAACGTCACGTCGCGCGCGGCCACCACGCCGCCGAACGACTTGCCGAGCCCCTCGACGCTGAGCAGGCTCATGGCGCGGCTCCCGTGGTGGCCGGCGTCCGCGTCGCCCGTCGCGCGCGCAGCTGCAACAGGGCACCGACGATGCCGCGCGGGAAGACGAGCACGATGGCGATGATGGCGAGCCCCAACAGCAGGCGCCAGTGATCGGTGAGCGGCATGACGAAATCGCGGATCGAGTGGAAGGCGCCCGCGCCCGCCAGGGGGCCCACCACCGTCTGCACGCCGCCCAAGAGCGTCATCACCAGGAAGTCGACCGACATGGGAATCGAGATCAGCGTCGGGTCGATGGAGCCCTTGGAGAAGGCGAACAGGCCGCCGGCGAGACCGGCTGCCGCGCCGGCGATCGTGAAGGCGAGCCAGCGGTGGCCGCGCACGTCGATGCCGACGGCGTCGGCACGGGACGCCGAATCGCGCGCTGCCCGCAGGGTGTAGCCGAACGGCGCATAGACGCCCCGTCTGAGCACCACGATGGCGGCCGCGCTCACGGCCAGCGTCAGGTAGTAGTAGACCACGCGCGAGGCCGCCCAGCGCGACGGCCACACGCCGACCACGCCGTTGTCGCCGCCCGTCACCTCCACCCACTGGAAGGCCACGGCGTAGGTGATCTGGGCGAAGGCGAGCGTCAGCATGGCGAGATAGATGCCGGTGAGCCGCACGACGAAGAAGCCGAACAGGGCCGCGCCGAACCCGGCCGCCAGCGGCGCGGCGACGAGCGCCGGCTCCATGGGCAGCCCCAGCCTGGTGACCAAGAGGCCGGCGGCATAGGCGCCGAGGCCGAAGTAGGCGGCGTGACCGAAGCTGACGATGCCGCCGACCCCGATCAGGAAGTTGAGGCTGAAGGCGGCGAGTGCGAAGCTCATGACCTCGATCGCCACCTTCACCGCATAGGCATCGCCGACCAGCGGCAGCGCCACCAGGAACGCAGCGAGCACGGCAACGGCGATGTGCTCGGGCCGGCCGAAGCGTTCGAGCCGCACGATGCCCTCGGGCAGCACGACACGCGAGAGGCCGGCATCCGGGCGGCCCATCAGGCCCCAGGGCCGCACCATCAGCACCAGCGCCATCAGCAGGAACACCAGCACCAGCGTGATCTTGGGGAACACCAGGATGCCGAAGGCCTGCAGCTGCCCGATCAGCAGGGCGGCGAGGAAGGCGCCCGAGATGGAGCCCATGCCGCCCACCACCGTGACCACGAATGCCTCGGCGATGACGGAGATGTCCATGTGCGGGTTGGCGGCGAGCTTGGGGGTCTGGAGCGCCCCGCCGAGCCCGGCCAGCGCCGCGCCCAGGAACAGCGTGCCGGTGAACAAGAGCGCCTGGTTGACGCCGAGCGCCCCCACCATCTCGCGATCCTGCGTCGCCGCCCGCACCAGCACGCCGAAGCGGGTCTTGTGCATGACGAGCCACAAGAGGCCCAGCACCAGCGGCCCCATGACGATGAGGAACAGCTCGTAAGCCGGAAAGCGGTGGCCCAGGATGTCGACGGCGCCGCGCAGGCCCGGCGCACGCGGGCCCAGGATGTCGAGCGGGCCCCATACCTCGATCACTAGGTCCTGCACCGCCAGAACGACACCGAAGGTGGCGAGCAGCTGGAACAGCTCCGGCACCTGGTAGATGCGGCGCAGGAGCAGGAGCTCCATGACGACGCCGATGAGGCCCACGCCCAGTGCGGCGATCAGCACGCCGGCAAGGAACATCGGCAGGCTCGCGGAGATGTCGGTGAGCCGCGGTATGAGGCTCACGGCGAAGTAGGCGCCCAGCATGTAGAACGAGCCGTGCGCGAAATTGACGATGCGCGTGACGCCGAACACGATGGTGAGGCCGGCGGCGATGATGAAGAGCGAGGCGGCGCTGGCGAGCCCGTTCAGCGCCTGCAGGAGAAGGAAGGAAAGATCAGGCAAGCGATGCCTCAACCCATGGCTGTCATCCCGGCCTCGGGCGTCAGCCCGAGAGCCGGGACCCAGGACCGCATGCCGCCGTCAAAAAACCTGGGTCCCGGATATTCGCTAGCGCGAATTCCGGGATGACAGGCTACTCCTTGCGCGCGGCTTTGACCTCGGCCTCGGGGAACAGGTACTTGGCGCCGTCCTCGTACCTCCAGTTCTTCATGG
>DASRDL010000353.1:0-8448 GCA_035652635.1 Hyphomicrobiaceae bacterium
GGGCCGGCCTCCGTCACCGCCTCGCCGCGGTCGTCGATGAGCGCGCGCACGCGCCCCCACGCGGTGCCGGCGACGATGATGTCGCCCACCCGCAGCGTGCCGCGCTGCACCAGCACGGTGCCGACGGGACCGCGCCCGCGCTCGAGCTTGGCCTCGATGACGACGCCTTCGGCCGAGCGCGCCGGGTTGGCGGTGAGGCCCAAGAGCTCGGCCTGCAGGCTGATCGCCTCGAGCAGGTTGTCGAGGCCGGTCTTCTTGAGCGCCGACACCTCCACCTCGAGGGTCTCGCCCGACATGCTCTCCACCACGACCTCGTGCTGCAGCAGCGCCGTGCGCACGCGGTTGGGATCGGCGCCGGGCTTGTCCATCTTGTTGATGGCGACGATCAGCGGCACCTGGGCGGCCTTGGCGTGGTTGATGGCCTCCACCGTCTGCGGCATCACGCCGTCGTCGGCGGCCACCACCAGCACCACGATGTCGGTGACCTTGGCACCGCGTGCGCGCATGGCCGTGAACGCCTCGTGGCCGGGCGTGTCGATGAACGTGATCTTCTGCCCGCCGGGCGTCGTCACCTGATAGGCACCGATGTGCTGGGTGATGCCGCCCGCTTCGCCGGCGGCGACGTCGGTGTGGCGAATGGCGTCGAGCAGCGACGTCTTGCCGTGGTCGACGTGCCCCATGATGGTGACGATGGGCGCTCGCGGCTGCCGATTCTCCTCGGTGTCGGTCTCGCCGATGAATCCTTCCTCGACGTCGGCTTCCGACACGCGCTTGGGCGTGTGGCCGAACTCGCGCACGATCAGCTCGGCCGTGTCGGCGTCGATCACGTCGTTGATCTTGTGCATCGCGCCCTGGGCCATGAGCAGCTTGATCACGTCCACCGCCCGCTCGGTCATGCGGTTGGCGAGTTCCTGGATGGTGATCACCTCGGGGATGATAACCTCGCGCATCACCTTGTCCCGCGGCTGCACGACCCCGGCCTGGCGCAGCTTCTCGCGCTCGCGGCGGCGCTTGAGCGAGGCGAGCGAACGCTCGCGCTGCGCCTCGTCGAAGGCGTTGTTGATGGTGAGCTTGATGCGCTCGCGGCGCTCGTCGCCGGCCTTGACGGGGCTCTTCGGCGCCTTGGCACCCTTCTTTTTGACGCGGGAATCCTCTTCCGCCTCGGGCTCGAGCTCGAGGGCGCGGCCGCTGCGCTTGGCGATCTGCTCGCCGCGCTTGGGCGGCTCGGCGACCTTGGCCTTCTCCGGCTCGCGTGTCTTGGGCTCGACGGGTGGCGGCGGCACCGCCTCAGCGGTGGTCTCCACGGGCTCGGGCGCCGGCTCGGGCGGGGGCGGCGGCTCTTCCTTGACCGGCTCGGGCGGGGGCGGCGGCTGCAGCGCCTCCAGACGTGCGCGCTCCTGCGCCTCCAATTCGGCGCGCTCGCGGGCCGCTTCCAGGGCGCGCCGGCGTGCATCGAGCTCGTCCGTGGAGAGCCCGCCCAGCTTCTGCGCCGCATCGGCGACAAGGCGCTCGGCCGCAGCCTCCTGCGCGCCCTCTTCGGTCTCCGGGCCAGCCGGGCCGGTGATGGTGCGCTTCTTCTTCTTCTCCACGACCACCGACTTGGAGCGGCCATGGCTGAAACTCTGACGGACATGGCCGGATTCGACCGTCCGCTTCAGGCTCAGCGGCTTGCGTGGCGCTGCTCCGCGCAACGTCTTCTCGGTGGTCTCTTTCGTTTCAGTCATGCACGTCCTGTACTTGGTTGACTTGCGGCGGCGCGCTACCGCCCGGTTCCTGGTCCCGCCGGTACCGCCGAAGGCGCCGAGCCTCTTCGATTAGCCGGTTGGTCGCGCCGCCTCCGGCCGCCGCAGCATGTATCACATTTGGCCGCCCCATGGCCAAGCTCAATTCGGCCCCTGTCAGATCGCCGATGATCTCCCCCGGCTCGCCGTCCGGCCCGCGCAAGCCCTTGAACTGGCGATCGAGTTTCCCCCTGCCATCCGGCGCGGCCTCGGCCGCGTGGATGAGCGCCGCCGCCCGGCCGCGGGCGATCAGCTCCTCCACCTTGGCAAAGCCGGCAACGACGAGGCCCGCCTTGTTGGCGAGGCTCAGCGCCTCCGCGACCCGCTTTGCCATCAGCTGCTCGACCAGGGCCGGGAGGTCGGGGCGCACCGTCACCTGGCGCTTCAGGCTCCGGGCGAAGACCTTGTGGCGCACCGCCGCGGCCACGCTTGCCCGGGTTGCGTCCACCCACACGCCGCGGCCCGGCAGGCGGCGGGCGAGGTCGGGGACGATGGCCCCGTCGGGGCCGGCGACGAAGCGGACGAGCTCCTCAGGCGGTTTGCGCGTGCGGGAGACGGCGCACAGCCGCAACGGGCCGTGCTCCGCCTCCTCGTTCCGGTCGACCGTGGTGCTTGCGCCCATCGCCCCTGCCTGCAGCTGCGCCCATGACGGCCTACGCCTTGGCCGTGGCGGATGCGGCGGCGGCCTCGGCAGCCTTGGCCGCCTCGGCCGCGGCTGCAGCTGCCGCCTGCTCGGCCTTCATCTTGTCGAGGGCCTCCTGCGTCACCCACCCGGCGGCGATGCGCGCCGCCATGATCATGTCCTCCACGTCCTTGCGGGACAGCTCGAAGCCCTCGAGCACGCCCTTGTGCCGTATCGGCTCGGCATCCTTCTCCTTCTTGCGCTCCGTCCAGCCGACGAGATCATCGGTCTCGGCGCCGGCGAGGTCCTCCAGCGACTTGATGCCGTTCTCGCCGAAGGCGACCAGCATCGCCGTGGTGACGCCCGGCACCTTGGCGAGGTCGTCGGAGACGCCCAGCTCCTTGCGTCTGGCGTCGCGCTCGGCTTCTTGCCGCTCCAGGTAGTCGCGGGCGCGCGTCTGGATCTCGCTCGCCGTATCCTCGTCGAAGCCCTCGATGTGGGCGATCTCGCCGGCATCGACGTAAGCCACCTCGGCCACCGTCTCGAAGCCCTCGGTGGCGAGCAGCTGGGCGATCACCTCGTCGACGTCGAGCGCGTCCATGAAAAGCTGCGTGCGCTCGGTGAACTCCTTCTGGCGCCGCTCCGACTCCTCCTGCTCGGTGAGGATGTCGATGTCCCAGCCGGTGAGCTGCGAGGCGAGGCGCACGTTCTGTCCGCGCCGGCCGATGGCGAGCGAGAGCTGGCTCTCGGGCACCACCACCTCGATGCGGTTCGACTCCTCGTCCAGCACGACTTTGGTTACTTCCGCGGGAGCCAGCGCATTGACGATGAAGGTCGCCGCGTCCTGGTTCCACTGGATGATGTCGACCTTCTCGCCCTGCAGCTCGCCGACGACCGCCTGCACGCGCTGGCCGCGCATGCCCACGCAGGCGCCGACCGGATCGATGGAGCTGTCCTTGGAGATGACCGCGATCTTGGCCCTGGAGCCGGGGTCGCGAGCCACCGACTTGATCTGCACGATGCCGTCGTAAATCTCGGGCACCTCCTGGGCGAACAGCTTCGACATGAACTCGGGCCGGGCGCGGGAGAGGAAGATCTGCGGCCCCCGCTGCTCGCGCCGCACGTCGTAGATGTAGGCGCGGATGCGGTCGCCGAGGCGCACGTTCTCGCGCGGAATCATCTCGTCGCGGCGGATGATGCCCTCGGCCCGGCCCAGATCGACGATGACATTGCCGTACTCGATGCGCTTGACCGTGCCGTTGCCGATCTCGCCGACGCGATCCTTGTACTCGTTGTACTGGCGCTCGCGCTCGGCCTCGCGCACCTTCTGCACGATCACCTGCTTGGCGTTCTGGGCCGAGACGCGGCCGAAGTCGAGCGGCGGCAGCGCCTCGGCGATCAGGTCACCCACCTTGGCCTCGGGATTGCGGCGCTGGGCGTCGGCGACGGTGATCTGGGTGGCATCGTTCTCCACCGTCTCCACCACCTGCAGCACGCGCGTGAGCTTGGTCTCGCCGGTCCTGGGGTCGATCTCGCAGCGGATGTCGTTCTCCGCGCCGTAGCGCGACTTGGCCGCCTTCTGGATGGCGTCCTCCATCGCCGCGATGACGATCTTGCGGTCGATGGACTTCTCGCGCGCCACCGCGTCCGCGATCTGCAACAGCTCCAGCCGGTTCGCGCTGATCCCTGCCTGCGCCATGCGTATTCACCCTCCAATGCAACCATCGTCAGTCGGCGGCATCCGCGGCTGCCGGCTGCTCGCTACCATCCTTGCCTTCGCCCTTCTTGGCGCGCCGCAGCGCCTCGCGAATGAGCTCGTCTGTCAGAACCAGGCGCGCCTCGCCGATCAGCCGGATCGGCAGGCCCAGCACCTGCCGCCCCAGACCCTCGAGCTCGACCTCGATGCGCACCTCGTCGCCTTCCACGCCCTCCAGGATGCCGCGGAACCGCCGGCGGCCCGAAACCATCTCCTTGAGCTCGATCTTGGCCTCGTAGCCCGCCCAGTCCTCGAAGTCGGACGGGCGCACCAGCGGCCGGTCGATGCCGGGCGAGGAGATCTCCAGATTGTACTGGCCCTGGATGGGATCGTGCACGTCGAGCACCGGTGACAGCCGACGCGAAATCTCGGCACACTCCTCCACCGTAATCGTCCCGTCGGGGCGCTCGGCCATGATCTGCACGGTCGAGCCGTTGCGTCCGGAGACGACGACGCGCACGAGGCGGAAGCCGAGTTCCGCTAGCACCGGCTCGGCGAGGCCCGCGATCTGCGCGGCCACGCCGGTTTCGCCAATGAAGCGCGCGTCGGACGCTCGCCCGCTCACCGCCCTCAGTCCTGCAAGGCTCAAGTTTCAGGGTCTGCTCAGCCGACCGCCCAAAACAAAAAGAGCGGACCCCTAGGGCCCACTCTCAGAGTTGAGATGATCATGAGCGCCCCGATACTAGGCAGGAATTGCGCACGTTGCAAGCGGGAAGTGAGAAATTTGCCGCACGGGGGGCATGGCCGCGCAATTTACGCCCGCAAGTAGCGGAAATAATAGCAGCGCCGGCCGGCCTCCAGCGCTTTCGTCTCGTAGCGGGTGGGCGGCCAGTCGGGCGGCCGCTCGCGCCAGTCGCGCGGGGAGCGGGCCTGCCAGCGGAAGGCCGGCTGCCCGCGGGCCGCCAGCAGCATCCAGCGTGCGTAGTCGCCGATGTCGGTGGCCAGGCGCAGCTCGGCGCCGGGCTGCATCACCCGCGCCAGCTCGCTCAGCGTGGCCGCCGACACCAGCCGGCGCTTTTGGTGGCGCTTCTTCGGCCAAGGGTCCGGAAACAGGACGAAGGCGCGGGCGACGGCGGCGGCCGGCAGCCAGCGCAGGAGGGGCCGGGCGTCGTCGGCGTGGAGGCGGATGTTGGGGAGGCGCTCCTGCTCGATGGCGCTCAGCACCTTGATCACCCCGTCCTCGAACGGCTCGCAGCCGATGAGGCCCACGCGCGGATGGTTGCGCGCCTGCCAGAGGAGATGCTCGCCGCCGCCGAAGCCGATCTCGAGCCATACCTCCTCCACGGGCGGCACAAACAGCCGGCGCAGATCGGCCGGCGCCGGCTCGGACAGCGCCAGCGCCACCTGCGGCAGCAGATCGCGCAGCAGGCCCGACTGCCTTGGGCTCGGCTTGCGCCCGCGCCGGCGGCCGTAGCTGCGCAAGTCGCCGCCGTCCTCTCTGTTCCCGCTTTCGCGGACAGGGCCGGGGCGAGGGACAGGCACGCGCTCCGGCGCGTGTCGCCACCCATCATTGATGTTTGCGCTTCGGTCGCGGGTCATTGGCCGGCTGGCGGCGTGCGCTCTCCCGCAACGCCTGCTTCAAGGTGACGGGCCGGCCGTGCTTCTTCAAGAGGTCGGCGAAGGCTTCCTCCGAGAGCTCCTGCAGCGACTTCATGCTGTCGCGGCAGAGCAGCTGCAGCGCATGCCACGTCTCGGCATCGAACTCGAGGAGCTTGCGCCGCATCTGGAGGTCGGACCCCTTTCGCTTGCCGGGCGTCTTTCCCATCCACGTCGCGGAAAGGGGGTCGACCCCTTTTCTCACCCCATCGCCGATTTCAGCTTGGGCGCAAGATCGGTCTTCTCCCAAGAGAAGCCGCCGTCCTTGTCCGGCTCACGGCCGAAATGCCCGTAAGCGGAGGTGCGGGCGTAGATCGGCTTGTTGAGGTCGAGGTGCTTGCGGATGCCGCGCGGCGTGAGGTCCATGACCTCGCCCAGCACCTTCTCGAGCTTGGCGGTGTCGATCTTGTTGGGGTTGTCGCCGACGTCGACGTAGATCGACAGCGGCTTGGCCACGCCGATGGCATAGGAGAGCTGGATCGTGCAGCGGTCGGCGAGCCCCGCCGCCACCACGTTCTTGGCGAGGTAGCGCGCGGCATAGGCCGCGGAGCGATCGACCTTGGTCGGGTCCTTGCCGGAGAAGGCGCCGCCGCCGTGCGGCGCCGCGCCGCCGTAAGTGTCGACGATGATCTTGCGGCCGGTCAGCCCGCAGTCGCCGTCGGGGCCGCCGATGTAGAACTTGCCGGTCGGGTTGACGTGCCACACCGTGTCCTTGCTGATCCAGCCCGAGGGCAGCGCCTTCCTGACGTAGGGCTCGACCAGCTCGCGCACCTGATCGGATGTCATGGACTCGACCAGGTGCTGGTGGGACACGACGATCTGCGTCACGCCCGCGGGCTGGCCGTTCTCGTAGCGCACCGTCACCTGGCTCTTGGAGTCGGGGCCGAGCACGCCCTCCTTGCCGGAATGCCGCGCCTCAGAGATCAGGCGCAGAATCTTGTGGCTGTAGTAGATCGGCGCCGGCATCAGCTCCGGCGTGTCGCGGCAGGCATAGCCGAACATGATGCCCTGGTCGCCGGCGCCCTCCTCGCGGTTGCCGCCGCTGTCGACACCCTGGGCGATGTCGGCCGACTGCGGATGCAGGAGAACCTTGATGTCGGCCTTCTCCCAGTGGAAGCCTGCCTGCTCGTAGCCGATGTCCTTGATGGCGAGGCGTGCGACGTGGCAAACCCAGTCCTTGGTGATGGTGTTGGGACCGCGCGTCTCACCGGCGATCACGACCTGGTTGGTGGTCGCCATGGTCTCGCAGGCGACGCGCAGCTGCCAGGGGTCGACTCCGGCCTTCGGGCCCTCGCGGAAGAACAGGTCGACGACCTCGTCGGAAATCCGATCACAGACCTTGTCCGGATGCCCTTCGGAAACGGATTCGCTCGTGAACAGGTAGGACTTGCGCGACACCGTGCTCCCCATTGCTGACCAGCATGCCAAAAACGCGCGACTTGTTGCAGTGTTTTTCCGACGGGTCAAGATCGGGCCGGACGCCGCGCGCATGGGACTCGCCCCACGCGAAACCACCCTTCCGATCGAGCACGCGTACGGATCGGCCCGTTCAGCTCGGAGGGGTTTCCTTGGTGTCGTCGTTGGCCAGACTGCGCACCAGGTCGACGATGGCGCGCCGCGCCTTGGCGTCGGAGATGCGCACGAACGCCTTGTTGAGCTCGAGGCCGTCGCGGCTGCGCAGGAAATCGACGATCGAGTTCTCGCCCAGCTTTTCCGCGAAGCCGTCCGCCTCGAGCAGCGGCGCGTCGCCGGCAGGGGCCTCCTCGTAGAAAAACTGCACCGGCACGCCCAGCACCTGCGCAAGATCGAACAGCCGGCTGGCGCCGATGCGGTTGATGCCCTTCTCGTACTTTTGGATCTGCTGGAAGGTCAGTCCGAGCTTCTCGCCCAGCTTCTCCTGGCTCATGCCGAGCAGCATGCGACGGAAGCGGACGCGGCTGCCGACGTGCACATCGATCGGATTCGGCCGTCGCGAGCCCTTGTCGTCGCCCTCATCATCGTCGACGAAACCGGGTGGTCTCGACATGACAGCCCCGAACGCATTGCCCAACGACTCCACAATTCGTAGGTGCACATTGCGACCGCGTCAACCTCAAGCAGCCCTATCGGATAGCGGTTAGCGCACATCTCCTTGTCGCGCGCGCTTATCGTCGCATGCACAGAGCGACCAGCGCTGCGCCGGCAAGCCAAAGCAGCAGCAACGTCAAATCTCCCAAACGCGCATACGGCGGCGGCGGAAGGGCCGCCGGAAGCGGCACATCGATGACGCCGCGCACGTCGAGATCGAGCCGCGCCAGGATGCGGCCGTAGCCGTCGATTGCCGCCGAGACGCCGTTGTTGGCGGCACGCAGCAGAGGCAGTCCCTCCTCCACCGCCCGCACACGGGCCTGGTGCAGGTGCTGCCGCGGGCCGGTCGTGTCGCCGAACCAGCCGTCGTTGGTGACGTTGAGCAGGAGGCCGGGCCGCTGCGGTCCCTGAACTACCGCGGCCGGAAATATGGCCTCGTAGCAGATGAGCGGCGCCGCCGGCGGAAGGCCGGGCGCCGAGAGCAGCGGCCGCGGCGTGACGCCGGTGTCGAAACCACCGCGCATGCCGACGAGCCAACCGAGCCCGACCGACCGGAGCAGACCCTGCAGCGGCAGGTATTCGCCGAACGGCACCAGGTGCGTCTTGTCATAGAGGCCCACAAGCGA
>DASRDL010000354.1:0-5280 GCA_035652635.1 Hyphomicrobiaceae bacterium
CATGCCCCGCGAGCGGAATGGCGGCGTAGCGCGCATCGCGCGGGCGCATGGCCGCCAGCATGGCCTGATGGCCGCCGCTGGAAATGCCGATCATGCCGACGCGGCCGGCGCGCGCCTTCAGGTCGCCCGCGCGCGCCTTGAGCCAGCGCGTGGCGTAGTTGATGTCGGCCAGCGAGGCCGGATAGCCGGCCACGGGCGGCATGCGGAAGTCGAGGGCGGCGACGACGACGCCGCTCCTGGCCAGCGCCTCGTTGAAAGGGGCATCGGCGGTGCGGTCCTGGCTGCACCAGGCCCCGCCGTGCAGGTCGATCATGAGCGGGAACGGGCCGGCGCCCTTGGGCTGGAACAGGCGCATAAGCAGCGGACTGCCGCCGTGGCGCAGGTACTCGACGTCCTCGACCGTGACGTCGTGCGTTGCCTGCGACGGCGCGGGCTTGGCGGCAGTGCTGACGGCTGACATGGGGCGTCTCCTCCTGAAGGGGCCGTTCGTCACGTGACGGCCATGAGCGGGGTGGGCTCGGGCACGTCCTGCACGTGCTGGGCGAGGGCTTCGAGTCCCCGCGGCAGCGGCCCGCCGTAGGCCCAGTCGAGCAGCTCCACGGTGTGGGCGATGGGGATGTCGGTGCCGCTGGCGATCTGGGTGATGCAGCCGATGTTGCCGGCGGCAATCACATCGGGACGCGTCGAGCGGATGTTGGCCACCTTGCGCTCGCGCAGCTCGGCGGCGATCGCCGGCTGCAGGATGTTGTAGGTGCCGGCAGAGCCGCAGCACAGGTGCCCCTCTGGCACCTCCACCACCGTGAAGCCGGCCGAGCGCAGCAGCCTGCGCGGCTCATCGCTGATGCGCTGGCCGTGCTGCATGGAGCAGGCCGAGTGATAGGCGACCCTGAGCGACGACCAGCGCTTCGGCGGGCCCATGTCGTAGCCCGCCAGGAACTCGGTCACATCCTTGGCCATGGCCGCCAGCCCGGCCGCCCGCTCGGCATACTGCGGCTCTCGCGCCAGCAGGTGGCCGTAGTCCTTGAGCGTGGTGCCGCAGCCCGAGGCGTTGACGATGATGGCGTCGATCCGGTCGCCCTTGTCGATCAGGCGCGTCCAGGCGTCGACGTTGCGCTTGGCGAACGCGACGGCCTCGGCCTCGCGCCCCATGTGATGCACGAGGGCGCCGCAGCACCCCGCCCCGGGCGCCACCTCCACATCGACGCCGCGCCGCGCCAGGAGGCGGATGGTGGCATCATTGATCTCCGGCCGCAGCACCTGCTGGGCGCAGCCGGCGAGCAGGATCACGCGCCGCCGGCGCTCGGCCTTGGTCGCGGCCGTGCCCGGGCCGGTGAAGTGGGCCCCGCGCAGCAGCCCCGACGGCGCCAGCTCGAGCATGGCCACCAGCTCCTCGAGGCCCAGCCGGCGCAGCAGGCCGATGAAGGGCCTGCCGAAGCGCGCCGTCTGCAGCGCCAGCTTGAAGCGATCGGGGTACGGCAGCACGGCGGCCAGCACCGCCCGCACCGCCCGCTCCCGCACACCCCGCCGCCCGGTCTCGGCAATGTGCGCCCGCGCCCGATCGACGAGGTGCATGTAGTCGACGCCGCTGGGGCAGGTGGTCATGCACGACAGGCAGGACAGGCAGCGGTCGACGTGGCGCTGCACCTCGGGGCTCGCCGGGCGGTCGTGCTCGAACATCTCCTTCATCAGGTAGATGCGGCCGCGCGGGCTGTCGCGCTCGTCGCCCAGCAGCACGTAGGTCGGGCAGGTGGCGGTGCAGAAGCCGCAGTGCACGCAGCGGCGCAGGATCTTGTCGACCTCGGCGATGCGCGGGTCCTTGAGCTGTCTGGCCGTGAAGCTCGTCTGCATGGGGCTCGATCAGGATCAGAAGTTGGCGTACATGCGGCCGGGATTGAGGATGCCGGCCGGGTCGAAGGCGGCCTTGAGCTTGCGCGAGAGGCGTTCCAGCCCGGCCTCGAGCGGCTGGAACACCTCGACGGCGGCGCGCACCTGCGGCTCGGCCCGGATCAGCGTGGCATGCCCGCCGTAGGTGGCGATGACGCGGCGGATGTCGGCGGCGCCGGCGTCGGTGGTGGGCAGCACCTCGGCCCACACCAGGCCGCCCGACCAGTCGTAGAAGGCACGCGCCTCCATGTAGGCGGAGATGGCGGCGACCACCTTGGGGCCGGCGCTGGGCGAGGTGGAGATGCGCCACAGGTGGGCATCGCTGCCCTGCAGCACGGAGAGCTGGCGCAGCTCGCCCCAGAACGCATGCGAGTTGGTGTCGTCGAGCTCGTGAATGTCGCCGTAGGCACCGAGATGCTCCTTGAGCCGCGCCTTGCGGTAGGCCACCGACTTGGCGAAGTTCTCGATCCTGAGCGCGGTGACGGCCCGGCCCTGCCGGCGCAGGCCCTCATGCCACAGGCGGGCCGCCAGGGGCGCCTGCAGGTGCACCGCGCCCGACACCTCGAACGGCGTCGTCATGGCGTCGCACAGCACCTCCACCGCGATCTCGTCGGGCAGCCCGAGCAGGATCAGCGTGGCCGTGTCCTCCGGCATCGGCTGCACCTTGAAGGTCACCTCGCACAGGACGGCCAGCGTGCCCCAGCTGCCGGCCAGCCCGCGGCAGAGGTCGTAGCCCGTGACATTCTTCATCACCCGGCCGCCGGACTTGAAGATCTCGCCGCGCCCGCTCACGGCCCGCACGCCGATCAGGTGGTCGCGCGCGGCCCCGGCACGGATGCGCCGCGCCCCCGACATGTTGGTGGCGAACACGCCGCCGATGGTGTCCTCGCCGTGCTTGAGGCCGGCGAGGGGGCCGAGGTCGATGGGCTCGAATGCCAGCATCTGCCCGCGTGCGGCGAGCGCATCCTCGATCTGGCTGAGTGCGGTGCCGGCCCGCGCCGACATCACCATCTCGCTCGGCTCGTAGAGGGTGATGCCGCGCAGGCCCCTGGTGGAGACGCTGGCTGCCGCCTGCGTCGGCCGGCCGACGTTCTCCTTGGAGCCGCCGCCCACCAGCGTGACCGGCGTCGCCGTCGCCGTCGCCTCGGCCAGCAGACGCGAGAACTCGCGCTCGTCGACGGGCCGCATGTTGCTGAGCACGTGGGCCCTCTCCTCACGCCGCGTCCTGCGCCGCCTCGCGGCCCTCGAGCGGGAACACCTTGGCCGGATTGAGCAGCCACTTGGGATCGAACACCGTCTTGACGCGCATCTGCACGCCCAGATCGGTCTCGTTGAACTGCACGCGCATCAGGTCGCGCTTCTCGATGCCCACGCCGTGCTCGCCGGTGAGGCAGCCGCCGGCCGCCACGCACAGCTCGAGGATCTCGTGGCCCGCCTTCTCGGCGCGCTCCGCCTGCGCCGCATCGTTGGCGTCGTAGAGCACCAGAGGATGCAGGTTGCCGTCGCCGGCGTGGAAGATGTTGGCGACCTTGAGCCCGTGCCCGTCGCAGATGTGGCTGATGGCGACCAGCACCTCGCCGAGCTTGCCCAGCGGGATGACGCCGTCCATGCAGTAGTAGTCCGAGATGCGGCCGATGGCGCCGAACGCCGCCTTGCGACCCTTCCAGATGGCGGCGCTCTGCTCGGCGCTCTGGCTGATGCGCATGGCCTTCGGCGCGAAGGGCTTGGCGATGGCGGCGATCTGCGCCAGCAGCGCCTCGATCTCCTCCGGCGCGCCCTCCACCTCGACGATCAGCAGCGCCTCCACCTCGAGCGGGTAGCCGGCCTTGGCGAAAGCCTCGCACACGTGGATCGCCGGCTTGTCCATGAACTCGATGGCGACCGGCACGATGCCGGCAGCGATGATGGCCGACACGCACTGGCCGGCCGCCTCGCTCGAATCGAAGCCGAGCAGCATGGGCCGCGCTCCCTCCGCCGCCCGCAGGATGCGCACCGTCGCCTCCGTGACGATGCCGAGCTGTCCCTCCGAGCCGATGACGAGGCCCATCAGGTCGTAGCCCGGCTGGTCGAGGTGGACGCCGCCCATCTCCACGATCTCGCCGTCCATCAGCACCATCTTGAGTCCGAGCACGTTGTTGGTGGTGACGCCGTACTTGAGGCAGTGCGCGCCGCCCGAGTTCATGCCGATGTTGCCGGCGAGCGTGCAGGCGAGCTGGCTCGACGGGTCGGGGGCATAGAAGAAGCCGCGCTCCTTGACGGCCTCGCTGATGCCGAGATTGGTGATGCCCACCTCGACGCGGGCCACGCGGTTGACGTAGTCGACGTCGAGCACGCGGGCCATGCGCGAGATGCCGACCACCACCGCATCCTCCGCCGGCAGCGCGCCGCCCGACAGCGACGTGCCGGCCCCGCGCGCCACCACCTTGATGCCGTGCCGGTGGCAGTAGGCGAGCACCGCCGAGACCTCCTCGGTGGAAGCCGGCAGCACCACCGCCAGCGGCAGCCGCCGGTAGGCCGTGAGCGCGTCCGTCTCGTAGGCGCGGCGACCGTCCTCGTCGGCGATCACCGCCGCCGGCCCCGCCAGCCGGCGCAGGTCGGCCACGATCTGGTCGCGGCGGGAAAGGACCGCGCGGTCGGGTTCGGGCAGCGTCACCAGGCCCATTGCTGTTCCTGCTCCTTGCCTGCCGGCTGTGGAGACCGCGGTCCGCCGGTCGCCGGCGGTTCCTACAGGGCAATGGTATATCGCGCTTCGCCCGCGATCGCCATCGCTGCCGGGGCCGTTGCTGCAGCGATGGGTCGCGTCGCACGGCGCGCGCCGTCTGCTAGGCTCCGCCCGCATCCGCAGCGGTAATGGGAGCGAAGCCAGCCGATGCTACGTCGACGCTTTCAGTGGGGCCTCGCGGCGATCGTGCTCGCGGCGGCGCTCGCCGCGACCCATCCGGCCTCGGCCCAGGAGGGCAATGCCGAGGAGGGCGCCGAAATCTTCAAGAAGTGCCGCGCCTGCCACGACATCGGCCCCGGCGCCAAGAACAAGGTGGGCCCGGTCCTCAACGACATCGTCGGGCGCAAGGCCGGCACCATCGAAGGCTTCCCCTATTCGGACGCCAACAAGGCCTCCGGCGCCAAGGGCCTGACCTGGACCGAGGACGTGCTCTTCACGTACCTGGAGAACCCGATGGCCTTCATGCCGGGCACCAAGATGGCCTTTGCCGGCCTCAAGGATCCCCAGGACCGCAAAGACCTGATAGCCTTCCTCAAGCAGCACAGCAAATAGCGCGGGCGGCCGGCGCCCGCAGACAGGACAGCAGCCATGGCAGGAGCCGCCACAGGGCGCCCGCGCGTCGGGCTGTTCGTGACCTGCCTCGTCGACCTGTTCCGGCCGTCGGTCGGCTTCGC
>DASRDL010000355.1:0-3974 GCA_035652635.1 Hyphomicrobiaceae bacterium
AAACGATCCGGGCTTCCAGGCCACGCTGCAGGCCAAGGCCGGCGCCATCTGCCTCGTCGCCAAGGCCTGGGACTATCACGTGCGCGTGGCGCTCGGCATCTCCAACGAGGAGAACCTGGAAGGCATAGCTCGGTCGGTCGATGCGATCGTGGCTTCCGGCCGGCAAGCCATGATCGACTGCGAGCATTTCTTCGACGGCTTCAAGGGCAACCGCGACTTTGCGCTCGCCGTCGCCACAACCGCCTACAAGTCCGGTGCCCGCTGGGTGGTGCTGTGCGACACCAACGGCGGCACGCTGCCGCACGAGGTGGGCGACATCGTCGCCGAGGTGGCAGCCCACGTGCCCGGCACGCATCTGGGCATCCATACCCACAACGACACGGAAAATGCGGTCGCCAACACGCTGGCCGCCATACGCGCCGGCGCGCGCCAGGTGCAGGGCGCGCTCAACGGGCTCGGCGAGCGCTGCGGCAACGCCAACCTCGTCTCGCTCATCCCGACGCTGCTGCTCAAGCCCGAGTACGCGGAGCGCTTCGAGACGCGGGTGACGCCGGAGCGGCTGAAGAAGCTCACGCACGCGAGCCGGCTGCTCGACGAGATCCTCAACCGTGCGCCCAACCGGCAGGCGCCCTACGTCGGCGAGGCGGCGTTCGCCACCAAGGCCGGCATCCATGCCAGCGCCATCCTCAAGGAGCCGGCCACCTACGAGCATGTCCCCCCCGAGGCTGTAGGCAACCGCCGCCGCGTGCTGGTATCCGACCAGGCCGGCAAGTCGAACCTCCTCGCCGAGCTGGAGCGGCTCGGCATCCCTCTCGCCAAGGACGATGCCCGCGTGTCGCGGCTTCTCGAGGAGGTGAAGGCGCGCGAGGCGGTGGGCTACGCCTACGAGGGGGCGGATGCCTCCTTCGAGCTGCTGGCGCGGCGGCTGTTGGGCGAGGTGCCGGAGTTTTTCAAGGTCGACAGCTTCCGCGTGATGGTGGAGAAGCGCCACAACGCCAGGGGCCAGCTGGTGACCGTGTCGGAGGCCTCGGTGAAGGTGTTCCTCAAGGGCGAGTCGGAGCCCTTGTGGTCGGTGGCGGAGGGCAACGGCCCGGTCAATGCTCTGGACCAGGCGCTGCGCAAGGACCTCGGCCGCTACCAGCGCCACATCAAGGACGTGGAGCTCGTCGACTACAAGGTGCGCATCCTCACCGGCGGCACCGAGGCCATCACGCGCGTGCTGGTGGAGAGCCGGGACAGGAGCACGGGCGATCGCTGGTTCACGGTCGGCGTATCGCCCAACATCGTCGATGCGAGCTTCGAGGCGCTCACCGATTCGATCACCTACAAGCTCCTGCGCGCAGGGGCGGAGACGGGGGCCTGAGATTGGGGGCAAGCGCAGGCCGGGCGCTGCCGTCTGCGCATGAGCTCTGTTTGCGGACAGAGAGATCGATGTCTGCACCATTCGAGATCGACGACCTCCACAGCGAGTTGGCGAGGCGCGCCGAGCTGCTCGGCCTCAACAACGCGAGCGCCAGGGAGACCTCCCTGCTCACGCTGGAGCGGTTCGATCGGCTGATCGGGGCGGCACGCGTGGCGCTCTTCGTTCCGCCAGCGGCCGCGTTTCTGCTGGCCTTTGCGCAGTCCGATGACTACGACGGGGGCCACTTTCTCTGGTTCAGAAGCCGGTTCGGCGAGTTCCTGTACATCGACCGCGTGGTCGTTGCCGCGGAGCATCGCCGACACGGGCTCGGGCGCATGCTCTACGCCCATGTGTTCGAACGAGCGAAGGAGCTGGGCCACTCCCGCGTCGTCTGCGAGGTGAACCTCGTCCCGCCAAATCCCGTGTCGGACAGGTTCCACGCCGCCCAGGGCTTCGAGGAGGTCGCGAGGGCAACCATCGACGACGGCGCCAAGACCGTCCGATACCTCGCCGCCAGTTCCCTGCCGGCTGCGAGGCGCTGACGGGTTCCATCACCTGCGAGCTCCTGCGCGCCGGGGCGGCGGCAGCCGGACGCGTCCGGCTTTGACATCCGGGCCCGCGTTGCACTACACTGTAGTGCATGGCCAAGACCGAAGTCTACAGCTGGCGTCTCGATGCCGATCTCAAGCGGCGCCTCGAGGAGGCTGCGCGCGCCGAAAAAACCAGCGTCGGCGGGCTTCTGGAACGCATTGCGCGCAATTGGCTGGGCGAGAACAACTCCAGCGCGGATCATGAGGCGCTGCAGCGCCGGCTCCACGCCGAGATTTTGAAGGTGATTGGCACGGTGTCCCTGGGGCAGGGTCCCTATACGAGGGAGCGTATACGACAGGTGGTTCGTGGCCGACTGATGCAGAAACGCCGGCGCCAGCAGCGCGATGCACCTCCGCGTTCTGATTGATACCGGCGCGGTCCTGGCGCTCCTCGACCCGCGTGATCGTTGGCATGACGCCTGCCGTGCGGCTTTGCGCGAAATCGAGCTGCCGCTCCTCACTACGGCCGCCGTACTCACCGAGACGCTGCATTTTCTCGGCCACGGGCGGCGCATGCTGCGAGGCTGGCGGTTCTTCCGGTCAGACGCCGTCACGCTTGTGAATGCCGCCGAGAACGATGACCTGCCGGAGCTCGAGCGCCTCATGCTCAAGTATGCCGACCGGCCGATGGATTTCGCCGATGCCACGCTGGTGCGGCTGGCCGAGCGCGAGGGGCTGTCGACCATCCTCACGGTCGACCGCGATTTCGAGGTCTACCGCGTCGGCGGGCGCAAGGCGTTCCGCGTGCTGCCGAGGAGGTCGTAGGATGCGAAAGGGCAAGCCGCATCGCACCGACGTTCAGCAGGTGCGGTGCATGGCTTCGGCGCAATACGGCTTCGACCATTGCGCCCTACGATGCTTCACCCGATGAGCTTCCTTGCCGCGTCAGCCGGCATGACGTCGCCCGACAGCACGGCATCGGCCAGCGCGTCGAGCTCGCCGCGGACGTCGGCGCGGATGCGCTCGGCGATGGCATCGGCGGCGGCGCGCGCGATGAGGTAGCGGGCCCGCCGGCGGCGGCGGTCCTGCACGGGGCGGGCCAGCGCGCGGGCGCCCGCCGTCTCGATCGCCGCCGCCAGCGCATCGACGCCCTCGCCGGTGACGGCCGTGGTCATGAGCACGGGCAGCCCTGCGTGGCCGGCCGCGCGCAGGGCGAGCGCACTCTTGAGCTGCTGCGCCGTGCGGTCCGCACCCTCGCGATCGGCCTTGTTGACCACCATGACGTCGGCAATCTCGATGAGGCCCGCCTTCATGGCCTGGATGTCGTCGCCCAAGCCCGGTGCGGTGACGAGCACGCGCACGTCCGCCACCTCGGCCACGTCGATCTCGCTCTGGCCGGTGCCGACCGTCTCGATCAGGATCACGTCCTTGCCGGCGGCGTCGAGCGCATCGATCACGCGCACCGCGGCTGGGGAGAGGCCGCCCAGGTGGCCGCGGCTCGCCAGCGAACGCATGAACACGCCGTCGTCGTCGAGGGTGGCCGTCATGCGGATGCGGTCGCCCAGGATGGCGCCGCCTGACACGGGGCTCGACGGGTCGACGGCGATGATGCCGACGGTCCTGCCCTTGCCTCGCAGATCGGCCGTGTAGGCGTTGACGAGCGTCGACTTGCCGGCCCCCGGCGGTCCGGTGAAGCCCACGACCAGGGCGTGGCCCAGGTGCGGCTGCATGGCCTGCAGCAGGCGCGGCGCGGCGGCCGACAGGCGCTCCAGCTCCGTCACCGCCCGCGAGATGGCGCGCCGCTCGCCGGCGCGCATGCGGGCGATGAGGGCAGGAAGGTCGGCCAGGTCCTGGGCCTGCGGGGCTGTCTTGCGGGCCATGGTGAGGCTGATACTGGGGTCGCGGCGCCGGCGCAATGGCGGGCAGAGCGCGGTCCCCAGCGGCGCGCAGCAGGATCAGATGCTGCTGGTCGTCGGAGCGAGCCGGGACCGCCGAGCAGGCGGAGGTGTAAGCCCGATCCTCCCGCCATGGGAACGTAGGCT
>DASRDL010000356.1:0-2564 GCA_035652635.1 Hyphomicrobiaceae bacterium
TGGAGCAGGCCGTCCTTCAATATCAGCTGATGGCGCAGCACGATGGCGAGGTGGAGGGCGAGCGCGGCCAGCAGGACGTAGCCGCCGGCGATGTGCACCCACTTGGCGGCGACGGCGAGCGCGTGCCACGCGCCGATCGGATTGGGCAGGTGCACCGCGCCGAACAGCCGGACGCCGTAGCCGCCGGCCATGACGTAGAGGAAGCCGCTCACCGGCATCCCGAACATGGCGCCATAGAGCGCCTGCTCGGCGCGGTGCACGAGCCTGCGCTCGAGCACGCTGAGCCCCGGATGCCAGTCGGGCAGCTGGCCGCGCTTGCGCGCCAGCAGGCGCAGGACGGCCACCACGAGCGCCACCAGGCCGATCGACTTGTGCCAGTTGAAGAAGGCGTCCTGGGAGAGCCCCAGCGCGGCGCCGTCGTCCTCCATGCGCACCATGATGTTGCCGGCGGCATACTGGAAGGCGAACAGGGCGACGATCAGCCAGTGGAACAGCTTGGTGAGAGCGCCGTAGCCGGCCGACGTGTTGAGCAGCGTCATCGATGCGCCCGGCGGCCTGCGTCGGGGCGCCGGCGGATGCGCCAGGTGAAGGCGTCGTCGCCCAGATCCAGGCGTGAGAGCACCTCCAGCACGAGGAAGCGGTCGTGCACGGCCAGCGCGCCCTCCAGCAGGCCGTTCCAGGCCGTGAAGACGGCCGCGGGCAGCGGCTTGAGCCCGCGCATCAGCCGCCAACCCCGGCGCCGCACGAGCACGGCGTCGCCCTCGCGTGCAGCTTTGGCCTCGTCGCCTTCGCCGGCGGCGAGGCCCTCCATGAAGCGCCCGAACGCCTCCGTGCCGCCGGCCTCGATGCCGAGATGCGCTGCGGTCTCCTTGTAGAGCTGGGCGCCGACGAGACGGCCGGTGACGTTGCCCAGGTAGGCGGCCTCGGCCGGCCCGAACAGCTCGGCCAGCCGCGGCAGGCCGGAGCGGGTGTACTCCATGGCATAGTTGCGCTCGGCTTTGGCCAGACGCTCCGGCGTCCACGCCTGCGGCAGCTGCGGGGCCGCCGCGGGGTCGAAGGGTGGCGGCAGCTCGCCCGGCCTGAACTGCAGCCTCTCCTCCGGCGCCAGCGGGCGATCGTGCTCCAGGAAGTAGCCCGACAGCCCGTGCTGGCCGTCGGTGGTCTGGGCCGTGCACACGAACCCCAGCCGAGGATTGCCGAGCGACACGCCGTTGTGGGCATACCAGCCGGAGAGGAAGGCGCGCGACACCTCGCTCGGCACGCCGCAGATGCTCGCGCCGGGATAGATCCAGCGCGGCGGCACGAAGTTGACCCAGGCTTTGCGGTCGGACTCGCGCATGAACTCCACCGCCACTCCGCCGATGCTGTTGGACAGGTAGTGATAGGCGGCGCAGGCCACAGCGTCGGGCATGCCCTTCAGGCCCAGCTTCTCGAAGCTCGACAGGAACTTCTCGTGGTGCTGGTGGCGGAAGACGCGAAACACCCACTCGGCCGCATCGGCGGCGCTGCGTCGCGTCACGAGCGTCAGGATCAGGCCGGTGAAGTAGGCGTGGTAGAGGCCGGCGGCGGCGCGCATGGCGCCTGCCTCCCCGTCGCTCCCTCCGGCAGCTGCATGGCTTCGATTCATGCCATGCATGCTACGCCGGGCACCGCCGCCCTTCCAGGGGAGTGACGGGCGCGCACGTCCGTCCTACGATGACCGAAAAATCGCCAGGGAGTGAAGAGCCATGCCGATCAGCTTTCGCCAGGTTGGGCCCTGCTTCGCGGCCGAGGTCGACGGCATCGACATCGCAAAGCCGCTGACCCCCGCCGAGGTCGCCGCGATTCATCGCGGCATGGACCAGTACGCGGTGCTGATTTTCCGCCGCCAGCCCATCGACGACGCGCAGCAGCTGGCCTTCACCCGCAGCCTCGGCGAGATCGAGGAGGCCATCGCCACCGGCCTGCGCAAGCCGCACGAGCAGCGCCTGCCCAACACGTTCGCCGACGTCTCCAACCTCGACAAGGACAACAAGCCGTTCGCGCGCGACGACCGCCGTCGCTTGTTCTCGCTGGGCAACCAGCTGTGGCACTCCGACAGCTCGTTCAAGGTGGTGCCGGCCAAGTACTCGCTGCTGCATGCGCGCAGCGTCGTGAGCAAGGGCGGCAATACCGAGTTCGCCGACATGCGCGCGGCCTATGACGCGCTCTCCGACGCGCAGCGCGCCGTCGTCGACCCGCTCGTCGTCGAGCACGACATCTTCTGGTCGCGCGGGGTCATCGGCTTTTCCAATTTCGAGCCCGGCGACCGCGAGACCTATCCGCCGTCGCGGCAGCCGCTGGTGCGCACGCACCCCGGCTCGAACCGCAAGTGCCTGTATCTCTCGGCCCACGCCTCGCACATCGTCGGCATGCCGGTGCCCGAGGGGCGGCTGCTTTTGCGCGACCTCGACGAGCACGCAACCCAGCGCCAATTCGTCTACAGCCATAAGTGGGCGGTCGGCGACCTCGTCATCTGGGACAACCGCTGCACGATGCACCGCGGCCGCCCCCACGAAGAGATGGCCCCCAGGGATTTGCGGCGC
>DASRDL010000357.1:0-9392 GCA_035652635.1 Hyphomicrobiaceae bacterium
CTGGTGCCGGCGCTGCAGCGAGCAGTCGCGCTCCCCCAGGTGGATGGCGTTGCCCTTGCCGTCGCCGAACACCTGCACCTCGATGTGGCGCGGCTTCTCCAGGTACTTCTCGAGGTAGACGCTGTCGTCGCCGAAGGCCGCCTTGGCCTCGGCGCGCGCGGTCTTCAGCGCCATGTCGAGGTCCTCGGCCGTGCGCGCCACCTTCATGCCGCGGCCGCCGCCGCCGGCGGCCGCCTTGACCAGCACGGGAAAGCCCATCTGCCTGGCGATCCGGAGCGCCTGCGCCTCGTCGGTGATGGCCCCGTCCGAGCCCGGCACGACGGGGATGCCCAGCCGCTTCGCCGTCGCCTTGGCCTCGATCTTGTCGCCCATGATGCGGATGTGCTCCGACGTCGGGCCGATGAAGGTGATGCCGTGCTCCTCCAGGATCTCGGCGAAGCGGGCGTTCTCGGACAGGAAGCCGTAGCCCGGATGGATGGCGTCGGCGCCGGTGATCTCGCAGGCGGCGAGCAGGCGCGGAATGTTGAGATAGCTCTCGGCTGCGGGCGGAGGGCCGATGCAGACGCTCTCGTCGGCGAGGCGCACGTGCATGGCATCGGCGTCGGCGGTGGAATGCACCGCCACGGTGGGGATGCCCACCTCCTTGCAGGCCCGCAGCACCCGGAGCGCGATCTCCCCGCGGTTGGCGATCAGCACCTTGTCGAACATCGCCGCGCGGACTCCGCAAACCTACTCGATGATGGCCAGCGGCTCGCCGAATTCCACCGGCTGAGCGTTGCCGACCAGGATGGCGGTGACCACGCCGGCCTTGGGGGCGGGGATGTGGTTCATGGTCTTCATCGCCTCGATGATCATGATGGTCTGGCCCTGGGTCACGCGCGTGCCGACCTCGACGAACGGCGCCGCGCCGGGCTCCGGCGCGAGATAGGCGGTTCCCACCATGGGCGAGGGCACCGCGCCCGGGTGCTTGCCCGGGTCCGTCACCTCCTTGGCCGGCGCCGCGGCGGCGGTTGCGGCCGGAGCGGCCGGCGCCGCGGCAGGGGGCGGAGCGTAGGCCGCGGCCGCCACCGTGACGGTGCGCGCCACCCGCACGCGCAGCCCCTCGCGCTCGATCTCGATCTCGCTCAATCCCGTGTCCGCGAGCAGCTCCGCCAGCTCGCGGACGAGGGTCTGCTCCACACCCGCCTTGCCCTTGTCGTCCTTAGCCATCGGCTCAGCCAATCCCGTTCCTGTCCCGCCGGCCCCTACGCCTTGCCCTTCGTGCCGGCTGCCGCTCTGGCCAGAATATCAGCCATGGCCTCGACCGCCAGCTCGTAGCCTTTCGGCCCGAAGCCGCAAATGACACCCTGCGCGGCCGGGCTGACGTAGGAATGGTGCCGGAAGCTCTCGCGCCGAAACACGTTGGACAGGTGCAGCTCCACCACCGGCTTCTCCGCCGCGGTGAGCGCATCGAGGATGGCGACCGAGGTATGGGTATAGGCCCCGGCGTTGATGATGATGCCGCTGGCGGCCGCGCGCGCCTCCTGGATCCAGTCGACCAGCTCGCCTTCCCGGTTCGACTGGCGAAAATCGATGGTCAGGCCCAGGACCTGCGCCCGCGCCCGCGTGCGACGCTCGACGTCGGCGAGCGTCTCGGCGCCATAGATCGACGGCTCGCGGACGCCCAAGAGATTGAGGTTCGGTCCGTTCAGCACGAAGATCGGCCTGGGCATGGGCTGCCTGGTAGTTGCGGGCACGCACGTGCGCCGGCATCGCGGTGCTGGTCGACAAGCTCAACCCCTGTAACAGCTTTCCCGCCCCGGCGGAAGGGCGGGGCGGGCGGTTGTACAGAGGCAATTCCGGGGCCAGGCCGTATCCCGGGGTCGTCGGGGCTGCCGCTGTCAGCACACCTTGCAGCCCTCCTTGCGCACGTCGGAGACGTGCTTGCCGAGCAGCTCGACCAGATTCTCCGGCGCACCGGCGATGATGCGGTCGCCGACGATGAAGTGTGGCGTGCCCTGGATGCCCATTTTGGTGGCGAGCTGGCGCGTGTCCTCGATCTCCTTCTTCACATCGGCGGAGGCCATGTCCTTCTTGAGGCGGGACATGTCGAGGCCGAGCTTTTCGGCAATGCGCAGGGCCGAGGCTTCGTTGGCCTGGCCGGGGCTCTCCAGCATGGCGCGGTGGAACTCCCAGTATTTGCCCTGCAGCTTGGCGGCCAGTGCCACGCGCGAGGCCTCCTCCGAGCCCTTGGCGAGGATCGGGAACTCCTTGAGGATCAACCGCACCTTCCTGTCCTTGTCGATCAGGCGCGAAATCTCGCTCAGGGCCTTCTTGCAGTAGCCGCAGTTGTAGTCGAAGAACTCGATGACCGGCACGTCGCCGTTTACGTTACCGACGACGGGCGAATAGGCCGGGCGGTAGAGCTCGCCCGCGTGCTCCTTGATCGCCACCGCCATGCGCTCGGCCTGGATCTTGTCCATCTTGGCCTCGAGCGCGTTCTGCACCTCCAGCATGATCTCGGGGTTCTGCAGCAGCACCTCCTTGATGATCGCCTCGATCTCCTTGCGCTGGGCCGGCGTGAAGGCGCTGGAGGCGGCCGGCGCGGGTGTCGCCGATGGGACGGGCGTGCTCGCCGGCGGCGTCTGGGCGAGAACGAGCGTGGCGCCGGCAAGGACGGCGGCAGGCACCAGCGCCGCTCCCCACTTGAGGGGACGCATGGCCGTGAGCGAGGCGAGGGGTCTCAGCATGAGGGATCCTTCCGATGAGGGGCGTGGTGCCGGCCCGGGGAGAGATGGGGCTTCAGGTGGGAACCTTGTAGGTGATGATGTCCTCAGCGATCAGCCAGCCGCGCGATCCGCGCGCGAACTTGGTCTGGGCGCGCTTGGCGTAAACCTGGGCCTCGCGGATGTCCTTGGCATTGCCGGAATAGAAGTGCTTGCGGGCCGTGGCGAGCAGGGCCTCCGCCTCGTTGCCCTTGCGCTGGTAGGCGACGGCGAGCTGCCACCAGCCCATCCAGTCGTCGTCCTCGCCCTGGAACAGGGGCCGGTCGGCGCCGAGCACGCTGGTGAGCAGGGCGATGGCCTCGTCGAGGTAGCGCGGATCGTTGGTGGAGACGAGCGCGCGGCCGAGCATGATCTGGGTCTGCGACATCGACACGTGCGGGGCGGAACGCTTGATCTTGGTGAGCAGCGAGATGGCCGTGCGCAGCGGCTGGATGGCCTCGGCCGGCCGTCCGGTCTTCACCAACAGCTCGCCCTTGAGCTCCCAGAAGTAGGGATAGTCCGGCCGGTCGCGGATCAGCGCGTCGATCTCGTTGAGCGCCTGGGCACAGTTGCCCGAGCAGTTCGCGGCGATGGCGCGGGCGTAGCGTGCGGGCAGGCTCGTGTTGCTCGGCGGATAGCGGTTGAGCACCACACGGGCAGGCAACATGTGGCCATCGAGCTTGGCGCGCATCATGTCGTGGCGCAGCTGCAGCTCGGGGGGATCGACGGCGTCGACATAGCGGCTCGCTGCCACCCTGTCGCGCAGCTGGTTGAGGCGGTCGGCGGCAACGGGGTGGCTGCGCACGAACGGGTCGAGGTCCTTGGCCGACCAGAACTCCTGCTCGGCGAAGCGCTCGAACGTGGCGAGCATGCCGCGGCCCGACTGCTTGGTGGCCTCGAGCAGCCTGAGGCCCGCCTGGTCGGCAGCCGATTCCTGTGAGCGCCGCTCGCTCAGCATGGAGCGCATCACCATGTCGCCGCCGCCCATGGCCAGGCCGCCGCCGGCGCTGCCGATCTCGCGCGCGGAGTCGCCGCCGGCCATGGCGCCGCCCACCATCAGGCCGACGCCGAGGATGGTGAGCAGCAGCGTCTTGGTGGCGTCGCGGGCGATGCGGGCCCTGAGCTGGGCCAAGTGCCCGCCCATGATGTGGCCGGTCTCGTGGGCGATGACGCCGATCACCTCGTTGGGCGTCTTGGCCTGGGTCAGCGTGCCGGTATTGATGAAGACGTTGTGGCCGTCGACGACGAAGGCATTGAAGCTCTCGTGCCGGATCACGCGCATGGTGATGTTCTGCGAGCCGAGCCCTGCCGCCTTGAAGATCGGCATCGAATATTCCTTGAGCAGGTTCTCGATCTCGGTGTCGCGGATCAGCGGCAGTCCCTGCGCCGCCGCCGGCGACACGGCGGCGATCGAGGCGGCGAGGGCGTAGAGGAGGGCGAGCACGGCCCTCGTCCATCCGGCGAGGCGGCGCGGGCAGCAGCCCTGTGCGCTGGCAGTGCGAGAGGCGTATGCGTTGCGCCATCGGCGCATGATGCGTCGATCCTCACCCAAGCGGCCAACCGGCCTAGGCAACTCGAGCCACCCCGACTATAAGCCGCATGCCGTTGCCGTACCACCGCAACGGGAGGCGGCCGGCGCGGCAGAAGTGCACCGGCAGCCGGTGCACGAGCGACCGCCGGTTAAGGCGGAACCGTGGCGGTTTGAGGGCTTGTGGCATGGGCGAGATCGAGGCGAGGAGCGGCCCGGCGGGCAGCGTTGCCGACACACCGGCGGCCCGGCTGCAGCCGTCGCGGCGCAGCGCCGTCCCGCCCTTCATCGTCATGGACGTGATGGAGGCGGCCGCGGCCCGCGAGGCGCAGGGTCACGGCGTCATTCATATGGAGGTGGGCCAACCCGGCACGCCTGCCCCGCGCGCCGCGCTCGAGGCCGTCAGGGGCGCGCTCGACCGCGACACGCTGGGCTACACGGTGGCGTTGGGGCTGCCGGCGCTGCGCGCCCGGATCGCCGCCCACTACCAACGGCGCTATGGCCTCCACGTCGCACCCGAGCGGGTGGTGGTCACGACCGGCTCCTCGGCCGGCTTCGTGCTGGCGTTCCTGGCGCTTTTCGATGTCGGCGACCGGGTCGGGCTGCCCTCGCCGGGCTACCCCTGCTATCGCCACATCCTCACCACGCTCGGCCAGTCGCCGGTCATCCTGGAGACCGGCGCCGCCGGGCGCTGGATGCCGACGGCGGCCCAGATCGAGGCCGCCGCCAAGGACAACGGCCTCGCCGGCCTCGTCCTCGCCAGTCCCGCCAACCCGACCGGCACCATGCTGGAGGGCGCGCGCCTCTCCGAGATCGCGGCCACCTGCGGGCGCCTCGGCGTCCGCCTCGTGTCGGACGAGATCTACCACGGCCTCACCTATGGTGCGGTCCGGGAGGAGACGGCGCTGGCCCACAGCGGCGACGCCATCGTCATCAACAGCTTCTCCAAGTATTTCTCGATGACGGGCTGGCGGGTCGGCTGGCTGGTGGTGCCCGAGGCGCTGGTGCGGCCGATCGAGCGCCTGGCCCAGAACCTCTACATCTCGCCGCCGACGGTGGCGCAGGTCGCCGCCATCGGCGCCTTCGACGGCCTCGACGAGCTCGAGGCCAACAAGCGCGTCTACGCCGAGAACCGCGCGTTGCTGCTCACCGAGCTGCCCAAGGCCGGGCTCGAGCGCATCGTGCCGCCCGACGGCGCCTTCTATCTCTACGTCGACGTCGGCGAGTTCACCGACGACAGCGCGGCCTTCACCAGGGAGATGTTGGCGGAGCTCGGCATCGCCGCCACCCCCGGCGTCGACTTCGACGCCGAGCGCGGCGCCCGCTACGTGCGCTTCTGCTACGCCGGCACCACCGCCGACATGGCCGAGGCGGCGCGCCGCCTCAAAGGCTGGAGCCGCCTCAAGTCGCGGGCGTGAGCGTCGCTGCGCCGGCTGGCTCGGCTCGGCCTGCGGCTTTGCTGCACGAAGCTTGATCCAGCGCCAGCGCGGCGCGATGCTGCAGCCAGCATCATCTCAACCAAGAGTTCCGGAGACGTGGCGGATGGTCGACGTGCTTTCCCCGCTCGCGCGAGCCCGTGCTTTCTGCGAGACCTTCGGACTTCGCTTGCCGATCCTGATGGCGCCGATGGCCGGAGCCTGCCCCGCCTCGCTTGCGATTGCGGTGGCCAACGCGGGCGGGCTTGGCGGTTGCGGCGCCCTGGTGATGAAGCCCGAGGCTATCCGCGCCTGGGCGGCGGAAGTTCGTGCGCAGACCAACGGCAATTTCCAGATCAATCTGTGGATCCCCGATCCGGCACCGCAGCGTGATCCGACTCACGAGGCGCGGGTGCGAGAGTTCCTCGGCCAATGGGGGCCGCCTGTCGGACCGGAGGCTGGCGATGTGCTGCCCGTGGATTTTGCCGCGCAGTGCGAGGCCGTGCTCGATGTGGGCCCGGCAATCGTCTCATCGATCATGGGCGTCTATCCCCGGAGCATAGTGGGGCGCATGAAGGACAAGGGTATCCGGTGGTTTGCCAACGCGACCACGGTCGCGGAGGCGCGAGAAGCGGTGGCGGCCGGTGCCGACGTGGTGGTCGCCCAGGGCATGGAGGCGGGTGGGCACCGCGGCTCATTCGAGGCAGAGCGACCGGACACGGCGGTTGTCGGGCTGTTTGCCTTGTTGCCGGCTGTCGTCGATGCGGTCGGAGATCGCGTGCCTGTCGTAGCCACAGGCGGGATTGCGGATGCCCGCGGCATCGCAGCGGCGCTGGTGCTTGGCGCGTCCGCCGTGCAGATCGGCACGGGCCTGCTCAGGACGCCAGAAGCCAAGATCCCGACGGCCTGGGCCGATGCCATCGGCAAGTCGCAGCCCGAGGACACGACGCCCACCCGCGCTTTTTCCGGGCGGCTCGGGCGCAGCATCGCCACCGCCTATGTGAAGGCTGCAAACGCACCGGGCGCCCCGAAGCCGGCGCCCTATCCCGTGCAACGAGGGTTGTCGCAGGCAATGCGTGATGCGGCAGCGAAGGCGAACGACATAGACCGCATGCAGGCTTGGGCGGGCCAGTCGGCGCGCCTTGCTACGACGGAGCCGGCCGCTGATCTCGTGACCCGCCTATGGAGCGAGGCTCAAGCCCTGCTCACGATGGGGTCATCGCAGCACAGCTGAGGTCTCCATCCGAGACGCACTCTCCGGCCGGCTCGTTGGCGCGGCCGGGGGGACCTGCGTGGCAGGCAGCAGGGCCTACTTGCAGGCCTGGGCGCGGGCGGTACACTCGAAGGATACGACCTTCCACGCGCACTTGGTCGAGACCTTGCCGATCTTCGCGTTCTCGCCGAGGCGGGCCTTGGCGGAGTTCTTCATGGCCGCCTCCGCCATGAACGAGGCGATGCCTTCGAGCACGCCCATGCCGACCCCGCCGACGCGCATGCATTGGGCTGCAGCCGCCGACCCCGCCTGCATCTGCAGCACTGCCAGGCCGATGCCGGCGATCAGCGCCGGGCGAACGAGTTTCCTCATCTCTCCCTCCTTGCGTGTGTCGAGACCTGCAAGTGCGCGAGCCGGCTGACGGCAGCCCGCTCGCGCTTATCTCGGCAGCGTGACGCCCCGTTTGTGGAGAGAAAGTGTCCCGGCCGGCCGTTCGTGGGCACGTGATGCCGGCCTGCAACAAGCGGACGGCCGAGCGGCGGCGAAGGAGGGCATGTCGCACTCCCTCCCCTGCCGCGCGAACGGCCGTGCGAGGCAGGCTACTCGCCCGAGAAGCGGCGCTGCCACCATCCCCGGCGCCGCGGTCGCGAGTCGTCCTCGGGCTCCGGCGCCGGCTCGACGGGCGCGGGCTGCGGCGCATGGGCCGGCGCGGCCGCAACCGGGACCGGTTCGGCGGTCGCCGGCGCGGGCTCCCGCTCGGGGCCGTTGCGCCCGGGAGCAGGTTCCCAGGAGCGCTGTGGCTCCGCCTCCGCCTCCGGTGGCGCAGCCCGCGCACTCACGTGCTCCTCGCTGCGAGGCTCGGGCGGTGTCGCTTCGGGCAGCGGCTGCGGCGGGGGCGCCGGTTCGTAGGGCGTCTCTGCGAGGCCGGACGCCGACCCGCCGGCCGCGTGGCCGTTGGACTCGTGCCGGTCGTCGCCTTCCATGTCGTCGGCATAGGCGGGGTGGGCCTCGTCGCGATCGCGCCCGCCCCTGCGCCCGCCCCGACGGCCACGCCGGCGGCGACGGCCGCGCCGGCCCTCGCCCGCATCCTCGCCCCGGCCGGCGGACGGCTGCTCGTCATGGGCCTCGCGCTCATCCGCGGGCTCGTTGTCCGAGTAGGGTTGCGGCCCCGTGCCGTAGGCGCCGTTGTCGGCGGCCAGGTCCTCGCCTTCGCCGTTGTCGGCGAACTCCGCCGGCTCGGCGGCGCGAGGCTCGCGAGGCTGCTGCCGGTCTTCGCCGCGCTCGTCGCGCCGGCCGCGCCGCCGCCGGCGCCGGGGACGCCGGCCCTCCTCGCGTTCGGAAGGAGCCGCTGCCGCCGTTTCCTCCTCGGGCTCCTCCTCGGCCTCCTGACCCTCGAAGCCCCACTCCATGTTGACGACGGTGCCGCGCTCGCTGGGCCGCTGCGGCGCCGGCTGGGCGGCCGAGCGCTCGATGGCGAAATTGGCGCCCTGCATCCGCTCGGAGGCCTGCACCGAGATGGTGATGCCGTAGCGGCGCTCCATGTCGGTTACGAAGGCGCGCTTGTTGTTGAGGATGTAGAGGGCGACCTCGGCCGTGGTGACGGCGGTAAGCGAGTGGCGCGCATCGCGCAGGAGCTGGTCGTCGAGCGCCCGCAGGACGGCCAATGCCACCGATTCCACCGAGCGGATGATGCCCGTGCCCTGGCAGTGCGGGCACTGCGTCGTGGAGCCCTCCAGCACGCCGGTGCGCAGGCGCTGGCGGGACATCTCGAGCAGCCCGAAGTGGCTGATGCGCCCCACCTGGATGCGGGCCCGGTCGTGGCGCAGGGCCTCCTTGAGCCGGCCCTCGACCTTGCGGTTGTTGCGCCGCTCCTCCATGTCGATGAAGTCGATGACGATGAGGCCGGCCAGGTCGCGCAGCTTGAGCTGGCGGGCGATCTCCTCGGCGGCCTCCAGGTTGGTATTGAGCGCGGTCTCCTCGATGGAGAACTCGCGCGTGGCCTTGCCCGAGTTCACGTCGATGGAGACCAGCGCCTCGGTCTGGTTGATGACGAGATAGCCGCCCGAGCGCAGCGTCACGTAGGGGCTGAACATGGCGTTCAGCTGCCGCTCGATCTGGTAGCGGGCGAACAGAGGCTCGGGCTCCTCGTACTTGATGACGTTCTTGGCCTGGCTGGGCGAGAGCATGCCCATGAAGTCGGCGGCCTCGGTGTAGGCGGCTTCGCCGGCCACCAGGATCTCGTCGATGTCCTTGGCGTAGAGATCGCGCAGCGACCGCTTGATCAGGTTGCCCTCCTCGTAGACGAGGCACGGCGCGGTCGACTGCAGGGTCATGTCGCGCACGTTCTCCCACAGGCGCAGCAGGTACTCGAAATCGCGTTTGATCTCCTGCTTGGTGCGGGCCGCACCGGCGGTGCGGATGATGAGCCCCATGCCCTCCGGCACCTCAAGCTCGTGGGCGATGGCCTTGAGGCGCTTGCGGTCCTGCGGCTG
>DASRDL010000358.1:0-4272 GCA_035652635.1 Hyphomicrobiaceae bacterium
GTTGCAGCAGATGGCGTCGAAGCCGCAGGCGGCCGCATGCTCGAGCTCGTCGAGGAACTCGTTGTACATGAGGTGGGCGCGCTTGGGGTCGAACAGGGAGGAGTGGATGTCGACCCACACGGAGGGGTGCTTGTCCTTGAAGTCGTCGGGAAGCTCCTTGTAGGGCATCAGATGGAACCACAGGAACTTCATGGTCTCCTCCCATCGCTTCGTCGGCCGGCGCCCGGCCCCAGTCTCACGCCGTCACAGTAGGGCCGGCGCCGCCGGCGGTTCAAGCCTCAAGCGCGGCATCAGTCCTTGGCCGAGCAGAAGCCATGATACTGGCTGACGATGGGCTGCCCGAAAAGGCCGATATGACGCGAGTGCACGGCGGGGTGCAGGTCCTTGGCGGCGTCCTTGTCGTAGACGGTGGTGACGTTGAGGAAGCCCTCGGTCACCACCTCGAGGAAGTGCATCGCATTGACGGCCTGCACGATGCGCAACTGCCCGGTGCCGCGCTCCGTCTTCAGGTCGGCGGTCTGCGCCTTCTCGTCGATGGCCTCGATGCCGAACGACAGCGGCGCCGCTTTCTCGGGCACGTACTGGCCCTGCTCGTAGCTGTACGTGGTGCCGTCGACGAAGTTGCAGGCGAAGGCCTTGGGCTCGCCGGCTGCCACCGGCGCCGCGGCGAGGGCCAGCAGGCTGAGCGCTATCGGCAAACGGGTTGTCATCGGCGTTTCTCCGGCTGGCTTCAGTGAGGGTTCCGGCGCGCCAGGGCGGCGCGGCAGGCATCGAAGAAGGCGGCCTTCTCGGCCTCGGTGAGATCGAGGGAGCCGAGCTGCGCATCGAGGAGAAGCGGCACGCCGCCCTCGGGCGCCTGCAGCGCCATGGCCCGCTTGCCGTCGGGCGTGACGAACAGCGGATCGACGCGCGAGGGCAGCTCGACATGAGCCCGCCGCGTGGCGCCGCCATCATCCCAAAGGTAGGTCCAGCGCTTGCGCCGGTGGGCGATGGGGATGCTGCCCTCGAGCCCCACGATGACGGGTGCCAGCCGCTGCCCGCTCAGCCGCACGAGCTCGCGCCGCGTGGCCATTCCCGCCCGCAAGGTGTCGATCGACAGCCAGATGCAGAACGCCAGGAAGGCCACGACGAGGAGGAGGGTGATGGTGCGGTGATAGAGCTTGGCGAGGCCGAGGTCGGTGGTGACGGCGGCCGGCGTCCGCTCGCTCTGCTGCCCGGCCTCGAGCAGGCGAATCGGCCCGCCGGCGGCGCTGCCGATGAAGAGGTACCACAGTGTCGCGGTGTCGGCCCCGGCGCCGCTGTGCGTGTGGTAGGGCACCTCGCACACCGCGACGATCATCACCCGGCTGACACAGCGGGCCTCGCCCAGGCGCACGTCGCGCGCCTCGACGAGATCGCGCCCGAGGCTCCAGTCGCGGGCGAGGTCGGGCCCCAGCCACCACAGGGCCCCGCCGAGCAGTCCGAGGAGCATGGCGAACACGCCGGCCATCGAGGCGGGGCCCGCGGTCGCTGGCGGCCGCACGGTGATCGGGCGGTCGGGCAGCGCGGCGGCGAAGTCCTCGGCGGAGGGGAGCGGGGCCATGGCGGGCGCACCCTAGCCGCTAACGCCCGGCCTGCCCACCGGCCAGACGCCGCGCACAGTGGCGCCGCGAATCTGCCGCCTTAACGGCCGCTTAGCCTCGGCGGGATAGCCTGAAAGGTGGTCGAGGCGGCGCGGGAGCAGCTGCATGGTCACCGTCAACTATCTGATGATGCTCGGCGTCGGCACGGTGCTCATGCTGGTGCTCGCCCTCGTCAATCATGCCGCGCACGCCTATCTTGCCATGCCCGACAGCTGGCGCACCGACGTTCCCGGCCGCATGCCCGAGTACCCCGACGGCGAATACGACAGCGACGGCTTCTGGGAGTTCGCCAGCCTGCGCAACTACATGATCCACGCCGGCGGCGGGCTCCTGCTCGTTTGGGGCCCGGGCCTGTGGTACTGGAGCAGCAAGGAGCAGGCCTTGGCCGCGGTGTGCGGCTACATCGGCAAGGTCGGGTTGACCCCGATGTTCTGCATGTAGGGCCGTGCCGTCAATTGCCGCAGACGGCCTCCGACGGCGCCAGGTGGCGCGAGTCGACCCAGCCTACGCGCTCGCCGCCGGATGCCGGGAACGCCACCTGGCACCAGGGCTTTTGGCAGGTGCCGGCGAGCCTGATGCAGCCGCTCTGCGCCGAGAAGGCGTGCACCACGGAGGCGTAGGCCGACGGGCCGTCATGCACCTTCAGGGTGTCGCCCTGCGATACGCCCGTCACCCGCCAGTAGGTGGGCAGCTCGCGCGGCGGACGTGCCGGCGGCTCGACGGCGGCATGGCTCTCTCCGGTCGAGGCTTCGGCCGGCTCGGCGGCGAGGAAGGCGGCATTCACCCAGCCCGACAGGCCGTTGTACTGGATGGGGCACCAGCCGCGGCAGCTGCCGACGATGCGCACGCCGCGGCCGCGCGGCGGGATCGAGCCGACGATCCCGTAGCCGGCCGACGGGCCGGAGCGAATGTTGAGCACATCGTCGTGGGCGACGTTGACGACACGGTAGGTCCGCACCGGCTCCTGGGCGGCGGCCCGCGGTTGCTGCGCCGAGACAAGGCCCAGCGCGAGCAATGCCGATGCTGGAAGGAAGCCGAGCGCGCGGCGCGCCCGCGATCTCTCGAAGCAAGACATGACGCACCACCTCTTGCATATGCAGGCGCCCCGGAAGCTACCGCGTCCGGTGCCGGAGCGGCAACGTCGAGGCTCCCGGGCCGTGGATGATTGCCCCCCGTTGTGACCGAGGCGCCATGCGCGGCCTCGCGCAAACGCGGCGGCTGGCATTCAGGGCTTGCGGCGACGCTTGGCCACGTCCTCGGCCTGGAGGTGGCGGCCGGTGTCGAGCAGCTCCAGCATGTACTCCCGATAGCTGACGCCCGCTGCCTCGGCGCGCGCCACGCGGAATTTGAGGATCGACATGGGCGGCGTCTTCCACGCCTCCTTGTGGGCCTTGCGCCAGCGCCAGCGCACGAAGGCGTCGGCCACAGGCTCGTCCAGCGGCGGGCCCTGGTTGTGGCCGATGCGGGCAAGACCCCAGACGATGATCTCGGTCGGCGGCTTGAGACCCCTCAGGGCCGGGTGCCTGACCTTGCGCTGGTTCCTGTCGTAGCGGTCCCCCATGGGCCCGACCTTAGCCCAATTCGCTACTCGGCGGGAGCCGGTGCCGTGCCACGCTGCCGCACCGTCAGCCACAGGGCAGCCCCGATCACCAGGGCCATCATGGGCAGCGTGGCCAGGTTGATGACCGTCCACCCCGCCTTGGCCTGCAGGACGCCCGACAGGGCGGCGGCCGAGGCGGTGGTGGCATAGACGGAGAAGTCGTGGCTCGCCTGCACCTTGGCGCGCTCCGCCGGCGCGTAGGTGGTGGTGAGCAGGGTGGAGCCGCCGACGAAGGTGAAGTTCCAGCCGAGCCCGATCAGAACGTTGGAGAGGACGAAGTGGCCGAGCTCGAGCCCCGCCAGGTTGGTGAGCGCGCCGGCCGCCTCGATCATCGCGCCCACTGCGATGACGGCCAGCACGCCGAAACGGGCAATCAGGTGGCCGGTGAAGAACGAGGGCAGGAACATGGCGACGATGTGCGCCTGGATCACCGTGGCGCTGTCGGTGAAATGGAAGCCGCAGGCGAGCATGGCGAGCGGCGTGGCCGACATGGTGAGGGTCATCACCGCGTAGCCGAACACCGAGGCCGCCAGCGCCACGCGATAGGCCGGCTGGCGCGCGATCACCGCCATCGGCCGGCCGCCGGCGGCGCGTTCGGCTGAGCTCAGCCCGGGGATGCGCAACAGCTGCACGAGCAGCAGCACCGCGACCGAGAAGCCGGCCATCGCCACGTAGACGCCGGCGAACGTCACCGGCGCCAGCCAGTCGACCGACCACTTGGCGGCCTCCGGCCCCAGCAGGCCGGCGAGCACGCCGCCGGCCATGACGAGCGAGATCGCCTTGGCCCTGAAGTCCGGCGCCGAGGCATCGGCTGCCGCCATGCGGAAGTACCAGAAGAATGCCGCCTGCATGCCCTGGACGAGGGCCGAGAGGCAGAGCAGCGGAAAGCTCTGCCAGTAGAGCGCAGCGCAGCCGGCGGCGCCGCCGAGTACGCCGAGCAGCGAGCCCAGCGCAAACCCCGCGCGCCGGCCGATGGCGGCCATCAGCAGCGAGGCGGGGATGGTGGCCGTCATGATGCCGACGTGCATGAGGAAGACCGGCACGGTGGCG
>DASRDL010000359.1:0-2710 GCA_035652635.1 Hyphomicrobiaceae bacterium
GCCACGCTGGGCGGGGTGGAGCGCGTCTCGTGGGTGGTGGTTGCCTACCTCGTTGCCGGCACCATCGCCGCGCCGGTCTACGGCCAGCTGCGCGACGTCTTCGGCGGCCGGCGCATGATGTTCGTGGCGCTCGGCATCTTCCTTGTCGCCTCGCTGCTGTGCACCGTGGCGGTGAGCATCGAGATGCTTGCCGCCGCCCGCATCCTGCAGGGCCTCGGCGGCGGCGGCCTCATGACGCTGTCGCAGGCGCTGATCGGCGAGACGGTGGCCCCGCGCGAGCGCGCCCGCTACCAGGGCTATCTCGCCAGCATCATCGTCACCTCCTCCACCTTCGGGCCGGTGGTCGGCGGCCTGCTCACCCATCATTTCGGCTGGCGCTCGGTGTTCCTCGTCAACCTGCCGCTCGGGGCCATCGCCGTCCTTCTCACGCTGCGTCTCGAGCCGCGGCCGGGGCGCGGCCAGCCCTTCAGCTTCGACCGCATCGGGCTCGTGCTGTTCATCGCCTTCATCGGCCCGCTGCTGCTGGGCCTGGAGCAGGCCCAGCGCATGAGCGCGGGCGCGCTGCCGGCCTTCCTCGTCCTGATGGGCATCGCCACCACCGCCCTGGTTGGGCTGGTCGCACGCGAGCGGCGGGCCGCCACGCCGCTGCTGCCGATCCACCTGCTGCGTCAGCCGACCATCTGGCGCAGCGATGCGCTCGCCGCCTGCCACGGCGCCACACTGGTGTCGCTCGTCACCTTCCTGCCCATCTACCTGCGCGTGGTGCACGGCGCATCTGCCTCCGACACGGGGCTCCTGCTGCTGCCGCTGATGTTCGGCATCGGCGCCGGGTCGATGGCTACGGGGCGCATCGTCAGCCGCACGGGGCGCACCATGATCTTCCCCGCCGTCGGCCTGATCGTCGCCACCATCGGCCTGGCCCTGCTCGGGCTGCTCGCGGGCAGCTTCGGCGCGCGCCAGCTCTCCCTCTACCTCTTCCTCTGCGGCCTCTTCATGGGGACCGTGATGGGCGTGGTGCAGGTGACGGTGCAGAACGCCGCCGGCGCGGCGTCGCTGGGGTCGGCGGCGGCCTCCGTGCAGCTGTCGCGCTCTATCGGCGCCGCCATCGGCACCGCGCTCGTCGGCACCGTCCTGTTCGCCATGCTGTCGGTGAGCGACCCGGACGCCGCGCGCCTGCTCGCCGGGCTCCTGCAGCTCGGGCCCGGCGCGATCGCCGACCTGGCGCCGGAGCGCCAGGCGGTGGTGCTGGCCGAGGTGGCGACGGCGTTCCGGGCCGCCTTCCTCACCATCGCCTCGTTTGCCGCCATCGGCACCGTGCTCGCCTGGACCATCCCCATGCGGCGGCTGACCTGACGCGACAGCGGGCTCTGCCCCTCGCCTGCCGCGCGCCTGGCGGTTGCGTTGCCTCGCCACCCGGGGCTAGGGTCTCAGCCGGCGCACGAACATTGCATTTCTACTGGCCTCGCCGGCGACGAAGCTGCGAGCCACCGGCGCCGCACCATACCGCAGCAAGAATTGGCGATCGGCCGATCAAGGCCACGCACCAGGGGAAGCAGGAGGAGGAAACGCCCATGCATCAGGCACCCAGTCCGCGCGGCCTCGTAGCCGTCTCTGCGCTCGCCGCCTGCCTCGTAACCGCCACCCTGGTGTCGGCGCAGGAGAAGAAGGAGGAGGAGCCGTTCTGGGCCAAGGGCCGGCCCAAGGGCGAGGTCACGGCCAAGATGGCGCCGGTGGCCGCGCCGCCGGTGCCGACGCCGGAGGCCGAGCTGCCCAAGCTCAAGGCTCCGCCGGGCTTCAAGGTGGAGGTGTTCCAGAGTGGCATCCTCGATGCGCGCGGACTGCGCCGGGGCGACAAGGGCACCGTGTTCGTGAGCTCGCTGTTCGTCGCCGGCAAGATCTATGCGGTCACCGGCGAAAAGGGCAAGCGCGTCACCAAGGTGATCGCCGAGAAGCTCGAGCTGCCCAACGGCATCGAGTTCAACAAGGGCGCGCTCTACGTGGCGACGCCCAAGCAGATCACGCGCTACGACAACATCGAGGACAATCTGGACAAGCCGCCGGCCCCCGTCGTGGTCTACGACAAGCTGCCCGGCGACATCCCGCACGGCTGGAAGTTCATCAAATTCGGACCTGACGGCAAGCTCTACGTGCCGGTCGGCGCGCCCTGCAACATCTGCGAGTCCGACCAGGAGAAATACATGCAGATCTTCCGCATCAACGCGGACGGCACGGGCAAGGAGATCGTGGCGCGCGGGGTGCGCAACACGGTTGGCTTCGACTTCCACCCGCGCACCAAGGAGCTGTGGTTCACGGACAACCAGCGCGACTGGCTGGCCGAGGACATGCCCATCGACGAGCTCAACCGCGTCGCCAATCCGGG
The DNA here is from genome assembly GCA_035652635.1 of Hyphomicrobiaceae bacterium. Classification (GTDB taxonomy): domain Bacteria; phylum Pseudomonadota; class Alphaproteobacteria; order Rhizobiales; family Hyphomicrobiaceae; genus AWTP1-13. The sequence continues at coordinate 2,381 of DASRDL010000359.1, forward strand.
CAAGGACCACTTCGGCTTTCCCTTCTGCCACTCGGGTCTGATGACCGACCCCGAGTTCGGCTGGGGCAAGAGCTGTGACGACTACGTCAAGCCGGCGGCCCTCCTGGGGCCGCACGCGGCGCCGCTCGGCATGCGCTTCTATACGGGCACCATGTTCCCGCAGAAGTACCGCAACGCCATCTTCATCGCCCGCCACGGACCCTGGAACCGCACCAAGAAGTACGCCGACGTGTCGGTGGCCTACGTCGATGCGCAGAACAAGGTGACGCGCGTCGAGCCGTTCCTCGAGGGCTTCGTCAAGGACAACCAGTATCTCGGCCGGCCGGTCGA
>DASRDL010000360.1:0-4813 GCA_035652635.1 Hyphomicrobiaceae bacterium
GCCGAGCTGCCGCGCTTCTTTGCCGATGCCGGCCGCGTCATGGACCTGGAATCGCGGCTGGTGTGGTGCATGGAGCGGCTGCAGGGCTTCGCGCGTGCCGACATCCTGAAGCGGCCCTACTCGAAGGCCAACCAGGAAGGCACCGAGCTCGAGGCGCTCGCCACCTACGTCGCCTCCAAGTCGAGCGGCATGACGTTCGCGCCGTCGCTCGCCCACCCCAAGGAGAGGGCGGTCCTGAAGGTGGGCGAGACCCTGTTCTTCCGCCGCCAGGGGCCGATGGACTTTGCCTGTGCCACCTGCCACGGCGACACCGGCAAGCGCATCCGGCTGCAGGCCCTGCCCTATCTGAGCAAGCCGGCGGAGGCGCGCGCCGTCGTCGGTGAGTGGCCGGCCTACCGGGTCTCGCAGGGCACCGTCATGACCATGCAGCACCGCATCGCCGACTGCTACTGGCAGATGCGCCTGCCGCTCGTCGACTACGGCTCGGATGTGACGATCGCTCTCACCATGTACCTCGTCAACCAGGCGAGGGGCGGCGCCATCTCGGCGCCCGCCATCAAGCGATGAGCACTCACCCTCGGCCGGAGACAGCATGAAGCACCCTGGCCTGTTCGCCGTGGCCGTCGCCGTGTTGACCGTCGCCCTGCTGCTGTCCCTGCCGGGTGGCGAGGACGGAGCGTCGGCCGACGCCGCCATCAAGGCGAGCTGGACCTCGGCGGCGCCGGAGTGGCAGGCACGGCTCGTCCAGGACGAGACGCAGAAGGCCTGCAGCCAATACCGCAATGCCCCGCCCAGGGACGTGGCCCAGGCCATCGTGGTGCGCGAGCGGGCGAGCATCGTCTACCCCGCCGACGGCAAGCTGATGGGCGACTGGAAGAAGGGGCGGCAACTCGCCCAGTCGGGCTACGGCGGCCGCTTCACCGACTATCCGCCCCGCCAAGCCAATGGCGGCAACTGCTATGCCTGCCACCAACTCGACGCCGGCGAGCTCAGCTACGGCACCCTCGGCCCCAGCCTGCTGCGCTACGGCCGCAACCGCAAGTTCGCCGAGGCAGAGATCAAGGCCGTGTACGAGCGCATTTACAATCCCCACGCGGCCATCCCGTGCGCCAGCATGCCGCGCCTGGGTGCCAGCAAATTCCTCACTCCGGAGCAGATCAGGGACCTGGTGGCGTTCGTGATGTCGCCGGAGAGCCCGGTTAACGAGTAGGCAAGGCCGAGGCTGCGGCCACCTGCCGGCGGCTATTCCGCTGCAGGCCCGGCTGTTTGTGCGCTAAACTGGACCGAGCATGATCACGCGCCGCGAATTCCTGCAGGTTGCCGCCGCCACCGCCGCCGTCACCGGGCTCGGCGGCGCGCTGGGCCGCGCCGCCGCCCGCCAGGCGATCGACCAGGACGACCTCCTGCGCTTCGCGCCCAAGGGCCAGCTCACCATCCTGCACATGGCCGACTGCCATGCGCAGCTCGTGCCGCTCTACTATCGCGAGCCGTCGCTCAATATCGGAGTCGGCGACGCGCGTGGCCGGCTGCCCCACATCACCGGCGCCGAGCTGCTCGCCGCCTTGGCGATCCCCGAGGCGTCGGCCGACGCCTACATGCTGAGCTCCAACGATTACGAGGCGATGGCGCGCGCCTACGGCCGGGTGGGCGGCATGGACCGCATGGCGACGCTGATCGCCGCCATCCGCGCCGAGCGCGGCGAGAACCGGGTGCTGCTGCTCGACGGCGGCGATGCGCTGCAGGGCTCGTTCACCGCGCTCGCGACCCGCGGCGCCGACATGGTGCGCGTGCTCGAGGCGCTGGGGGTGGAGGCGACCACCGGCCACTGGGAGTTCACGCTGGGTGCCGACCGCGTCACCGAGCTGTTCGGGGGCATCGACCAGCCGGGCGCGTCGGCAGTGGCCTTTCTCGCCGGCAACGTCCGCGACAACGAGTTCGCCGAGCCCGTCTTCAATTCCACGCGCCACTTCGTCAAGGGCGGCGTGGCGGTGGCGGTGATCGGCCAGGCCTTTCCCTACACGGCGGTCGCCAACCCGCGCTGGATGATCTCGGCCTGGTCGTTCGGCATCCGCGAAATGGCGCTGCGGAGCGCGGTCGCCGACGCGCGCCGGCAGGGGGCGCAGGTGGTGGTGCTGCTCTCTCACAACGGCTACGACGTCGATGCCAAGCTCGCAGGGCGCGTCGAAGGCATCGACGTCATTCTCACCGCCCACACCCACGACGCCCTGCCGCGGCCCACGCGCGTGGGCGACACCCTGCTCATCGCCTCCGGCTCGCACGGCAAGTTCCTGTCGCGCCTCGACATCGAGGTGACGGCCGGCCGCGTCAGCGACGTCGCCTACCGACTGATACCGGTGCTGGCCGACGCCGTCGCGCCGCACCCGGCAATGCGCGAGCTGATCGCCACCATCCGCGCCCCGCACGCGGCCATGCTGGCGACCGAGCTCGCCCGCACCGACGGCCTGCTCTACCGCCGCGGCACATTCGCCGGCACCCTCGACGATCTCATCTGCGACGCGCTCATCGCCGAGCGTGACGCACAGATCGCCCTCTCGCCCGGCTTCCGCTGGGGGGCCACGCTGCTCACCGGCCAGTCCATCACCTGGGAGGACGTCTACAACGCCACCGCTATCACCTATCCCGCCGCCTACCGCACGCTGATCAAGGGCGAGATGCTGAAGCTCATCCTGGAGGACGTGGCCGACAACCTGTTCAACCCGGACCCCTACTACCAGCAGGGCGGCGACATGGTGCGCGTCGGCGGCATGGGCTACACCATCAACGTCGACGCCGCCATGGGACAGCGCATCGAGAATATGCATCTGCTCGGCTCCGGCACCCTGATCGAGCCCGACAAGGACTACGTCGTGGCCGGCTGGGGCTCGGTCAACCAGGATGTCGAGGGGCCGCCGATCTGGGACGTGGTGGCGGCGCACCTGAAGCGCCGCCAGGTGCTCTCGCCGGAGCCGCGCAAGTCGGTCAGGATCGTGCGCGCCGGCGGCTGAGGCCAAATGCTCACCCAGGTCTACATTCATCTCGGCGTGGCGCTGGCAGGCGTGGTGAGCTTCCTGTCTCCCTGCGTGCTGCCGCTGGTGCCGCCCTATCTCGGCTATCTCGGCGGCACCACCATCGAGCAGATGACGCACCGCGAGGGCGTCGACGAGCGGCTGTGGCGCCGCGTCGTGCTGGCCTCGGTGCTGTTCGTGCTGGGCTTCACCACCGTGTTCGTGGCGCTCGGCGCGGGCGCCTCGGTGCTCGGCCAGTGGGTGCAGACGCACAAGAGCGAGCTGTCGATCGTCGCCGGCCTCGTCATCATCGGCTTCGGCCTGCACTTCCTGGGCCTCGTGCGCGTGCCCCTGCTCTACCGCCAGGCGCGTTTCCGCACCGACACCGAGGGAGCGAGCCTGGTCGGTGCCTTCATCATGGGGCTGGCTTTCGCCTTCGGCTGGACGCCGTGCATCGGCCCGGTGCTGGCGACCGTGCTCACCCTCGCCGCCAGCGAGGGCAGCCTCGGGGCCGGCGTGCGCCTGCTCTTCATCTACTCGCTGGGGCTCGGGCTGCCCTTCATCCTGGCGGCCGTCGCCATCGGGCCGTTCGTCGCGTTCCTGCAGCGCTTCCGCCGCCATCTCGGCCGCGTCGAGATGGTGATGGGCCTGCTGCTGGTGGCCACCGGAGTGCTCATGCTCACGGGCTCGCTCAACTGGTTCGGACAGTGGCTGATCGACAACGTGCCGGTGCTGAGCCGTATCGAGGAGGCCTTCACGCCCAAGGACCTGCAGACCGAGATCCTGAAGGAAGGCACGAAATGACGCCCGCGCCGGCACGCACCCCGATCGCGCTCACCATCGCCGGCTCGGACAGCTCCGGCGGCGCCGGCATCCAGGCCGACCTGAAGACCTTCTCGGCCTTCGGCGTCTACGGCGCCTCGGTCATCACGGCGCTCACCGCGCAGAACACGCTGGGCGTGACGGCGGTCGAGGCGGTGGCCCCGGCCTTCGTGGCGGCGCAGATGGAGGCCGTGCTGTCGGACCTCGATGTCAGTGCCGTCAAGACCGGCATGCTGGCCGATGCCGGCATCGTCGAGGCGGTGGCCGCAGGACTGGGCCGGCTGCGCGACGTGCCGCTGGTGGTCGATCCGGTGATGGTGGCGACCAGCGGCGACGTGCTGCTGGCGCCGGACGCGGTGGCGGCGGTGAAGCTGCGGCTGGTACCGCTCGCCACGCTCATCACGCCCAACTTGCCGGAGGCGGCGCGCCTGCTCGGCAGCGCGCAGGCGCGCAGCGAGGCAGAGGCCGTCGCCCAGGCCAAGGAACTGCTGGCGCTCGGCTGCGGCGCCGTGCTGCTCAAGGGCGGGCACGCCGAGGGCGAGTCGGCGGTCGACCTCCTGTGCGATGCCGGCGGCGTCGAGCGCTTCGTGCGGCCCAGGGTCGACACGCGACACACCCACGGCACGGGCTGCACGCTGTCGGCCGCCATCGCCGCCCTCCTCGCCTCCGGCGTGCCGCTGAAAGAGGCCGTCGGCCGCGCCAAGGCCTACGTGTGGCAGGGGCTCGTCGAGGGCCGCCATCTCGGCGTCGGCCGCGGCAACGGCCCTGTCGATCACCTTTACGCCGTCCGCCGCGCGCCTCCGCCCGCCTGACGCGCTGCCCCGCCCGCGCCCGCCGCCGATCTCAGGCGGATGCGTCGCGGGCCGCCATCATGCGCACCGCCTTGTAGGTGATGACGGTTTCGCCCTTCTGGTTGACGATGTTGTTCTGGGTGGTGACGACGGCGCGGTTGCCGCGGCTCGTCGGCTTGATGGCAAGCACCTCCA
>DASRDL010000361.1:0-9586 GCA_035652635.1 Hyphomicrobiaceae bacterium
CATGCTGATCTCGGCGCGGGAGGCCGCACGGCGCCTGGGCGTCAAGCCCGCCACCCTCTATGCCTACGTGAGCCGCGGACTGCTGCGCTCGACGCCCGCGCCGGGCAGCCGCGAGCGGCGCTACTACGCCGACGACGTGGACCGCCTGAAGCGGCTGCGTCACGCCGGCCCGCGCACCGGCCATCCGCCCAAGCCGTTCGACAGCCTCGTCCCGGTGCTCGACACGAGCCTCAGCCTCATCGAGAACGGCCGCCTCTATCTGCGCGGGCGCGATGCGACGGAGCTGGCGGAGACGGCGGACCTCGAAGCCGTCGCCCGGCTGCTGTGGGGGCCCTGGGACGGCGGCGGCTTCGACATCGGCCGCCTGCGCCGGCCCTTGCGCCGGCTGCTGCACGGCGCGCAGAGCCTGCCCGCGGCGATGGACCGAGCTCGTGCCGTTCTGGTGGGCCTGGCGACGCAGGACGTGGGGGCGCTCGAGGTTTCGACCGGCTCGGTGGCGCGCACGGGCGCGCGCATCGTGCCGGCGCTGGCCGCAGCGGTGTCGGGGGCGATGCCGGCAACGGCGCCGGTCCATGCGGAGCTGGCGCGCGCCTGGAGGCTCGACGCGGAGGGCAGCGACCTCGTCCGACGCTGCCTGGTGCTGGCGACCGACCACGAGCTCAACGCCTCCACCTACGTCGCCCGCTGCATCGCCTCGACCGGCGCGTCGCCCTATGCCGCGCTGCTGGGCGCGCTCGGCGCCCTGTCGGGCCCCAGGCACGGCGGGGAGACCGACCGGGTCGAGACGCTGCTGCGCGAGGCCCTGCGCACGGAGGACGTGCGCAGCGTCGTCGCCGCACGGCTGCAGCGCGGCGAGCGCATCGCCGGCTTCGGCCATCCCCTCTATCCCGACGGCGATCCGCGCTGCCGGCACATCCTCGAGGCCGTGAAGGCCTCGCGCCACGGGCGCCGCAGCGAAGGCCTCCTCGACATCGGCCGCCTCGTCACGGAGATGATCGGCCGCCGCCCCAACATCGATTTCGCGCTGGGGGTCGTGTCGGTGGCGCTGCGGCTGCCGCTCGGGTCGGGGCTCGGAATGTTCCTCGTCGGCCGCTCGGTCGGCTGGATCGCGCATGCCATGGAGCAGTACGCGACCGGCACGCTCATCCGCCCGAGGGCGAGGTACGTGGGCCCGCTGCCCGCAGCAGCGCAATAGCCGGACGAATGTGCTCGGCAGTCGGGCGCCCATGCCGCGGCCGCATGCGACGCCTGCGCGGATTGCCGTTTGACGCTTGCGGCACGTCTCATCACCATGGGGGAAGAGACGAGCAGGGCGAGGAGACATCCCATGGGCAAGACCAAGTTCGGCATCTTCAGCCTGAGCCAGTTTCCCGACCTCTCCCGCGTGGTGGAGTGCTTCGACGACGATCTCTCCTTCTTCGAGCTCGCCGAGAAGCTGGGCTTCGACAAGGTGTGGATCGCCGAGCACCTGTTCTCCACCTACGGCCTCGTCACCTCCACCCAGGTCTACGCCGCGGCGATCGCTCAGCGCACCAAGCGCATGCGCATCGGCATGGCGGTGTGCGCCATCCCCTTCAACCATCCGCTGCGCACGGCCTCCGACTTCGCCCTCGTCGACATCCTCTCGCACGGCCGGCTCGACTTCGGCGTCGGCCGCGCCTACCAGCCGCACGAGTTCACCGGCCTCGGCGTGCCGATGGACAAGAGCCGCGAGATGCTGGCCGAGGGCCTCGACATCGTCCTCAAATCGTGGACGCAGGAGAAAATCTCCTACAAGGGCAGGTTCTGGACCATCCCCGAGCCGGTCGAGCTCCTGCCCAAGCCCGTGCAGAAGCCGCATCCGCCGGTCTACCAGGCCACCATCAGCCCCGAGAGCTTCGAGCAGGCGGCCCGCGCCGGCATCAACATCCAGATGGCGACGCCCTTCACCTACCGCACCTATCGCGAGCGCTGGATGGACGAGCTGGAGAAGAACTGCCGGCACTTCGAGGCCACCTGCCGCGAGCTCGGCCGCGACCCGAAGGCGGCCGAGCGCATGCTGCTGGTGCCGTTCTTCGTGCACGAGGACGGCAAGAAGGCGCGCGAGATCTACAAGGCGCACGTGGAGTGGTTCTACGCCAAGGTGACGGCCAACCAGCTCGCCGGTGCGCCGCAGGTGGGCGAGGTCAAGGGCTACGAGCTCACCATGCGCGAGGGCAAGAAGACGCGCGAGCTCGGCTATCTGTCCTTCGACAAGCTGCACCAGTACGGCGCCTGCATCGCCGACGACCCCGAGACCTGCGTCGCCAAGCTCAGGGACATGAAGCGCCGCTTCGGCGTCACCGAGTTCGTGCTGTGGTTCAACATCGGCGGCATCGACAAGGCGCACGTCGAGCGTGCCATGCGGCTCACGGCCGAGAAGGTGCTGCCCAACGTTTGATCGGCCCGGCGCCGGCGGGGCGCTCGCTTCGAGGATTGGCCATGCATCGTGCCGCCAGTCTCGCGCTCGGTGCCGCGGCGCTTCTCCTGCTCTCGCCGATCTGCCTCGCCTCGCCGGCTGAGGCGGCGCCTGACCGTGAACGGGTGCTCGCCCTCCTGGCGGAGCATCGGGTCCCAGGCGCCGGCATTGCGCTGATCGAAGGTGGCAAGATCGACTGGGTGCTCGGCTACGGCGTCAGGGAGGCGGGCAGAGCAGAGCCTGTCACCCGCGCCACCCTCTTTCAGGCCGCGTCGATAAGCAAGCCGGTGGCGGCGTTCGCCGCCATGCGCCTCGTCGACCAGGGCAAGCTCCGCCTCGACGACGACGTCAACACGTGGCTGGCGAGCTGGCGGGTGCCACAGAACGCCTTTACGCGTCAGCAGCCGGTCACGCTGCGCCTGCTGTTGAGCCATCGCGCCGGCGTGATCGTCCCGGGCTTCCCGGGCTACCCGGCCGGTGCGCAGGTGCCTACCCTCCTCGAGGTGCTCGAGGGCAAGCTGCCGGCAAATACACCCGCAATCGTGGTGGACATGCCCCCGGCGTGGAGCTTCCGCTACTCGGGCGGAGGCTTCTGCATCCTGCAGCAGTTGCTGGTGGACGTGACCGGAGCGCCATTCGATGTGGCCATGGAGAGCCTGCTGCTTGCGCCGCTGGGCATGGCGAGCAGCACCTATCGCCAACCCCTGCCCGAGGCGAGACGCAGCGAGGCTGCTACCGGCCACCAAAGTCGAGGGGCCATCGAGGGCCGCTGGCACACCTATCCCGAGCTGGCCGCCGCCGGATTGTGGACGACGCCTGAAGACCTCGCGAGGTTCAATCTCGCCGTATCGCGGGCATGGAGAGGCGAGAGCCCCGACATCCTGTCGCGGGAGCTGGCCGGCGAGATGCTCACGCGTCAGGGCGCGGGGAGCTATGGCCTTGGACTGATCGTCCGCGGCACCGGAAGGGCGATGTCGTTCAGCCATGACGGGGTCAATGCGGGCTTCGAGAGCCGCCTGGTCGGCTTTCCGGCGACCGGACAAGGTGCCGTGATCATGACCAATGCGAACGGCAGCAAACCGCTGATCGAGGCCCTCATGGACTTGCTCCGCGCGGAATATCGGTGGCCAGAGTGACTCGCACGATGGAGGAAACGAGCATGCAATTGGGATACGTCGGTCTCGGCAACATGGGGGCGGCGCTGGCGCGGCGCCTGCTGCGCAAGGACAAGATGCGCGTCTACGACCTGCGGCCCGAGACCATGGCGCGGCTCGCCGACCAGGGCGGCATCGCCAGCCAGAGCCCCAAGGCGCTGGCCGCCCAGAGCGACATGGTGATGACCTGCCTGCCCACCTCCAGGGAGGTGCGGGAGGTGATCTTCGGCGCCGACGGGCTGGCGGCGGGCCTGAAGAAGGGCGGCATCATCGCCGACATGACGACCGGCGATCCCAACGCCACGCGCGCCATGGCCAAGGAGCTCGCCAAGTCGGGCATCACGCTGATCGACGCGCCGGTGAGCGGCGGGCCGCACGGCGCCGATGCCGGCACCATCGCCATCATGGTCGGCGCGCCGGCCGACATCTACGCCCGCGTGGAGCCCGTGTTCCAGACCATCAGCCCCAACGTGTTCCACTGCGGCGACGTCGGCACCGGCCACACCATGAAGCTCGTCAACAACGTGATTGCCGCCAGTGTGCGCATGGCCACCTTCGAGGCGGTCACCATGGGCATCAAGAACGGGCTGAGCCTCGAGACCTGCGCGCGCGTGCTGGCCAAGGGCTCGGCCCGCAGCTACACGACCGAGATCACGCTGCCGAAATTCGTCAAGGGCGAGCTCAAGACCAACTTCACGCTGGAGCTGATGCACAAGGACGTGCGGCTCGCCACCGAGCTGGGCGTGGCCAGCGCCTCGCCGATGCCGGTGTGCAACCTCGTGCGCGAGGTGTTCCAGATGGCGGTGAACGAGCTGGGCGGGCCCTCCGACGTCAACGCGCTCATTCACATGTACGAGCGCCAGTCCAAGGTGGAATTTGCGCCCAAGGCGTAGGATCGTTTCCTCTCCCCGCAAGCGGGGAGGGGGAGAGATGACCAACAGGGAGGAACGTCACATGGCAGCGCAATCGAGCCTCTACGCCGGCGTCGCCGGCTATGTCGGGCGGCCGCACGAGAAGGGTGCGGTCGGCGTGTTCCGCCGGCCTCCCGGCGGAGACTGGCAGAACGTTCTCCCGAACCTCGAGACGCACGCCGTCCTCGTGCATCCGGCCGATCCCGCCATGGTGCTCGCCGGCACGGTCGACGGCGTGTGGCGCTCCACCGACCGCGGCGCCAGCTTCGAGCGCACGCGCTTTCCCGATGCGGGCAAGCAGATCTGGTCGTTCCTCGTCGACTCGCGCAATGGGCGGCGCATCTGGGCCGGCGGCTCGCCGGTCGACATCTACCGCAGCGAGGACAGCGGCGAGAGCTGGACGCGCCTGCCCAACCCCGGCATCAAGGACCGCGCCACTGCGCCGTTCGCGGTGCGCGTGATGCGCATGGTGCAGCACCCGAAGCGGCCGAACGAGATCTACGCCGCGCTCGAGGTCAACGGCGTCATCCGTACCACCGACGGCGGCGAGACCTGGGAGGACTGCAGCGCCGATCTGATCCGCCTGTCGCAGCTCGAGCGCTACAAGAGCAAGATCGTCAGCGACACGTTCGCCGAAGGCATGCTCGACGGCCACGCCATCACCATCAGCCCGGCCGACCCCGACGGCGTCGTGCTGGCCTGCCGCATGGGGCTGTTCCGCTCCGGCGATCAGGGCAAGACCTGGCAGGACATGGAGATGAAGCGCTTCTCGCCCGTCACCTACGGCCGCGACGTGAAAGTCTCCCCGCAGGATCCCAAGACCATGTATGCCGCGCTCAGCGTGGCGGCGGCCAGCCACGACGGCGGCGTCTACCGCAGCCAGGATGCCGGCAAGACCTGGACGCGTTTCGACAAGGTTCAGGTGCACGGCACCATCATGTCGGTGGGCCTCAATGCCGCCGATGCCGGACAGGTGGTGATCGGCGCACGCTACCAGGGCGAGGTGTTCGCCACCGACGACGGCGGCGAGACCTGGAAGGCCATGCCGCTGCCGGGCCCGGTGAAGGACATCTACGCGGTCGCCTGCGGCTGAGGGCTCGGGGCTCGGGGGCCGAGCCTCAGCCCTTTGCGGCGACGTAGGCGCGCCAGCCGCCGTAGCTCGAGATGTCGCGGGCGGAGGCCACGGCCTCGCCCTCGCACAGGAAGCCCTTGGGCCGCGTGCCGTCGCCGAGCAGGAGCGTGCCGATGCCGAGCGGCGCCGGGATGCCGGCGACGAAGCGGCCGAAGGCATCCGCGGGCAGCGCCCACACCTCGGTGGCGATGGCGCGGCCGCGCCCCGGCGCCACCCGCACGAGGCCCGGCCGCTCCGGCGGGCTGCCGGGGAGCGCATGGAGCCGGTAGCAGGGCTCGGCGTCGGCGGCGCGCAGGAACAGGCCGCCGGCCGCGCGCAGCTCGTGATTGAGGGCCATGCCGGAGAGGTGCGCGCCCACCACGGCGAGCTCGAGCATGCCGGCCGGCGCGGTGGCTTGAACTGGACGCAGCGGCGGCAGCCGCCTCCCCGTGGCGCCGACGCTGGCGGCCGTCGCCGCCTGGAAGACGCGCCCCAGGCTCGCCAGCGCCGCGTCGCGGCCGCCGGGCGCGATCAGGGTGATGCCGGCGGGTCGGCCGTCCCTGCGCATCGGGCCCGGCACGGCGAGGGCAGCAAGGCCCAGCAGGTTGACGAAGTTGGTGTAGGTGCCGAGCCTGGAGTTGGGCCCGATCGGGTCGGCCGCCACCTCCTCGAGCGTCGGCGCGCAGGGCGTGGTGGGCACGGCCAGCATGTCGACGTCGCGCCAGACGCGCTCGGTCGCGCGGCGCAGCGTCTCGAGGCGCTCGAGGCCGGCGAACAGGTCGGCGGCGGAGTACGCCTTGGCCTTGTCGATGATGCGGCGCGTGATGGGATGCACCTCGCGCGGGTGCTTGGAGACGAAGGCGCCGACGGCGGCGTAGCGCTCGGCCACCCACGGGCCCTCGTAGAGCAGGGCAGCAGCGGCGAAGAAGGGGGACATGTCGATTGGAACGATCTTGGCGCCGAGGCCCTCGAGCGCCTTCACGGCAGCCCGCCACGCGCCTTTGGCGGCGGCATCGCCAAAGAATTTCAGGTCCGCCGGGCGCGGCACGCCGATCACGGCGTGTGGCGGCGGCGGCGTCGGGCGGCCGAGCACCACGGCCCGCGAGTAGGGATCGGCCTCGTCCTTGCCGACCATCACCTCGAGCACCGCCCAGGCGTCGTCGACGGTGCCGGCGAACACCGAGATGCAGTCGAGCGAGCGGCAGGCCGGCACCGCGCCGCGGCTCGACACGGCGCCGGGCGTCGGCTTGAGGCCGACGACGTTGTTGAGGCCGGCCGGCACGCGGCCCGAGCCCGCCGTGTCGGTGCCCAGGGCAAACGGCACGAGCCCGAGCGCCACGGCCACGCCGGAGCCCGAACTCGATCCGCCCGGCACGACGGCGGGGTCGAAGGTGTTGCGCGGCACCGGATAGGGCGTGCGCACGCCCACGAGACCGGTGGCGAACTGGTCGAGGTTGGTCTTGCCGATCAGGAGCGCGCCCGCGGCGAGCAGGCGCTCCACCGCGGCGGCGCTCCTCTTGGGCCGATAGGCGAACGCGGGGCAGGCGGCGGTGGTCGGCAGCCCGGCCACGTCGATGTTGTCCTTGACGGCGAAGGGAATGCCCCACAGCGGCCGCGACGCATCGAAGGCGCCGAGCCGGCGCGCCGCCCGTGTCAGCGCGCGGCGGTCGGCCAGCGTGATGAAGATGCCGGGATCGTCCGCCTCGGCGATGGCGTCGAAGACGCGCCCCACCACCGCGACCGGATCGAGCGTGCCGCGGGCATAGGCCTCGCGCAAGCCGGCGATGTCGATCGGGATTTCCGGCGTCATCATGAGCCCTCGGCGCGTGCCGCGTGACGTCCCCTCTCCCCACTCTTCAGTGGGGAGAGGGCCAGGGTGAGGGGCGGGTAGGGTGCATAAGCCGAAAGGCGCAATGCACCGATCTGCCGTTGCTCGGCGCAATTCGGCTTCGCCTCTTGCGCCCTACGACCGCTGCCTCTCGCCCCGACCGTCTCCGCGCAAGCGGGGAGAGGGAGTTCACCGCAGGTGCTCCTCGGCCCCGCATCACCTCCGCGGCTCCTCGATGACGCTCACATGGGCGGCAACGATGCGCCAGCCCTCCGGGAAGCGTACCCAGGTCTGCATCTGCCGGCCGATCTTGCCGGGCATCGATGGGCGATGGAACAGGGTCGAGGCCACGGCCGTGTCGCGGCCGTAGGTGGTGATGACCGTGCGCGAGAGCGTGCGCGCCAGATTGACGGGCGGACGCCCGGCACGGAAGGCTGCGACCTCCTCGTGGCCGTAGAGGTTCTCGGCGATGCCGTAGCGGATGGTGCGGCGGTCCTGGCGGAACAGCTCGTCGAGGGTGGCGATGTCGTTGGTGACGAGCGCCGTCTCGTAGCGCGCGAACGCCGCCGCCACCTCGGCCACCACCTCCGGCAGATCGACCTCCATGGCCTCCTCCTCACGCCGCCGGCCGCGGTGCGACGGCGACCTTCATCTGCTCGAGCGCCCACGCGACCCGCAGGGCCGCATCCTCCCGCCACGGCGCGGCGATCACCTGCACGCCGATGGGCAGGGGCGAGAGCGGCACCGGCACCGCCACCACCGGCAGGCCGATGAACGAGATGGGCTGGGTGAAGATGCCGATGTTGGGACGCAGCGGCACCTCGGCGCCGTCGAGCTGCATGGTCTGCTGGCCGATGCGCGGTGCCGGGAACGGCGTGGCCGGCGCCAGCAGGACGTCGACCGTGTCGAACAGCTCGAGCACCCGGGCCCGGTACCAGCGGCGGAACTTCTGCGCCTGCACCACCAGCGAGCCCGGCACCATGGCGCCGGCGAGCAGGCGGTCGCGCACGGCGGGGTCGAAGTCCGCCGCCCGCGAGCGCAGGCGGTCGAGGTGCAGGGCGGCTCCCTCCGCCGTGGTGATGACGAAGGCGGCGGCACGCGCCCGGCCCGCCTCGGGGATCTCCACTTTGCGCGCGGCGCCCAGCGCTGCGGCCACGCGCGCCACCGCGGCGAGCGCCTCCGGTCCGGCGCCGCGCTCGAAGTAGCCGCCGAGCACGGCCAGGCGCATCCCGGCCGTCCCGCGGGCGAGCAGAGGTGCCGCCGGCTCCGGCGCCCGCTCCGCGCACACCGGGTCCTCCGGGTCGTGGCCCTGCATGACGTCGTAGGCCAGCGCCAGGTCGGCGGCGCTGCGCGCCAGCGGGCCCAGATGATCGAGGCTCGCCACGAACGGGAAGGTGCGGGCGCGCGACAGCCGCCCATAGGTCGGCTTCAGGCCGAACAGGCCGCAGAACGACGACGGCACGCGGATCGAGCCGTTGGTGTCGGAGCCCAGCGCGAGCGGCACCAGACCGCCGGCCACGGCGCCGCCGCTGCCCCCCGACGAGCCGCCGGTCATGCGGGCGAGATCGTGCGGGTTGCGCGAGGGCCCGTCGTGCGCGTTCTCGCCGGTGAAGTCGTAGGCGTACTCGCCCATGTTGAGCGCGCCCACCAGCACGGCGCCGGCCGCCTCGAGGCGCGCAACGAGCGTGGCGTCGGCGGTCGCCGGCGGCCGCTCGCGGTTGATCTTCGAGCCGGCGAGGGTGGCGAGCCCCGCCACGTCGAACAGGTTCTTGACCGCGAACGGCACGCCGGCCAGCGGCCCCAGCGGCCGGCCGCTCGCCCGGTCGGCATCGATGGCGCGGGCCTTGGCCAGCGCCCGCTCGCGCGTGACGGCGGTGAAGGCATTGAGCGCCTTGTCGCGCTCGGCGATGCGCGCGAGCGCGGCCTCGACGACGGCGACGGCGCTCGACCGGCCGCCTGCCACGGCCTGCGCGATGTCGTCGGCGGTCGCCCAGGCATCCATGCCGCTAGGCCTCGAACACCGGCGCCGGCTCGGCCTCGTCCGGCAGCGGGAGCTCGGCCACCATGGCGGCGAGCCGCAGCGTGACGGCCAGGTTGGCCCTGATGGCGGGCTTCCATTCGGGCTCGATCGGCAGCGCCAGCGCA
>DASRDL010000362.1:0-2387 GCA_035652635.1 Hyphomicrobiaceae bacterium
GGGCGCCCAGTGCCTTCACCAGGCGCTGCAGCGGCCCGTCCTGCTTCTGCGCCAGCGAGCGCGTCGAGGTGACGAACACGCGCCTGGCGCCGATGCGCTCGGCCTCGGCCACCACCGCCTCGCCGGCCGGCTGCCCGAAGACGATCCTCTCGTGTGCGGTGACGCTGAAACTTCCGGGGGTGATGCTCATATGCGGGACTCCGGTTTGGCCCCAGGGCGCAACAGCGCCGGACATGATCCGGGGCGCGTTGCGCCGATCCACCTGCACCGACGTTAACGTCCATCGGTGCGATGCGGCTTCGCCGTTCGCACCCTACGGCGCCGGCGTCCTTCCCGCCAGCACCTCGGCGAGCACCTCGCGGTCGATGTTGCCGCCGCTCAGGACGAGGCCGACCCGCTTGCCCCGCGTGCGACCGCCCTCCTGCATCAGCGCGGCGAGCGCCGCGGCACCGGCGCCCTCGGCAATGTTGTGCGTGTCCTCGTAGAGGGCACGCATGGCGGCGGCGATCTCGTCCTCCGAGACGCGCACGATGCGCCCCGCGCCGCGTCGGATGAGCCCCAGCGCGTCCTCGTTGGGAACGCGGCAGGCCATGCCGTCGGCGAAGGTGTTGGCCCGGTTGGTCGGCACGGAGCGTCCCTGCTCGAAGGAGAGGGCGACGGCCGGCGCATTGGCAGCGACCACGCCGACGATCTCCGTCTTCAGTCCCAGGAGGTCGCGCGCGCTGATGAGCCCGCAGATGCCGGAGCCCATGCCGATGGGCACGTAGACCGTGTCGAGCTCCGGCTGCTCCCTGAACATCTCGAGTGCATAGGTGGCCACGCCTTTGACCAGGTCGGGGTGGAACGAGGGCACATAGTGGTAGCCGCGCGTCTGCGCCAGCCGATCCGCGTGCTCGCGGCTGTCGTCGAAGTCGGCACCGGCCACGATCAGCTCGGCGCCGAACGCCTGCATGGCGGCATTCTTCTCGCGCGAGTTGCCGTGCGGCACGACGATCGCACAGGCGAGGCCGGCGCGCCGGGCGGCGAGCGCGATCGACTGGCCGTGGTTGCCGCGCGTGGCGGTGACGACGCCGGCGACCGGCTTACCGCTCTTCTTCAGCGCGTCGAGGTAGACGATGCCACCGCGCACCTTGAAGGCGCCGATGGGCGTGTGGTTCTCGTGCTTGACCCACACCTCCGCCCCGGTCCGCTTCGCCAGCAGCGGCCAGGCATAGAGCGGCGTTTCCGGCACGATGCTGCGGACGAGCGGGAGCACCGCCTCCAGCTCGGCGAGGGAGAACAAGGACATCGAGAGAACTCTCCAGTGCGGGCTGGCCGGTGCCGCCGCCCGGCCCACCCAGTCAGCTCTTCACCTTCACGTAGCTGCCGGGCGCGTCCTCGATGACGCCCAGCGTGGCGCCGGGGGTACGGGCCGGCACCATGCTGCCGGAGTGCTTGGCGAGCCAGTCGGCATAGTGAGGCCACCAGGAGCCGGGGTGCTCGGTGGCGCCCTCCATCCAGGCTTCCAGCGTCGCCGCCTTCTTGTCGTTGGTCCAATACTGGTACTTCGTCTTCTCGCCCGGCGGATTGATGACGCCGGCGATGTGGCCGGAGCCCGCCAGCACGTAGGTGACCGGGCCGCCGAACAGCCGCGAGCCGATGAACACCGACTTGGCCGGCGCGATGTGGTCCTCCTTGGCGCACAGCTCGTAGATCGGCAGCTTGACCTTGCCCAGGTCGAGCTTCACGCCGCCGATCGTCATCTGCCCGCGGGCGAGCTTGTTCTCGTGGTAGAACTCGCGCAGGTAGAAGTTGTGGTTGGCAGGCGTCATCCGCGTCGAGTCCTGGTTCCAGAACAGCAGGTCGAACGGGAACGGCTTCTTGCCCAGCATGTAGTTGTTGACGATATAGGGCCAGATCAGGTCCTTGGGCCGCAGCAGGTTGAAGACCGTGGCCATGCGCGAGCCGTCGAGATAGCCGCGCTCGGCCATCATCTCCTCCAGCGCCTTGAGCTGTGCATCGTCGATGAAGAGCAGCAGGTCGCCGGCTTTGGTGAAGTCGACCTGGGCGGCGAAGAACGTGGCCGAGGAGAACGGCTCCTCGCCGCGCGCGGCGAGATAGGCGAGCGTGGTGCCGAGCAGCGTGCCGCCCACGCAATAACCGATGACGTTGATCTTGGGCGCGCCGGTCTCGCGCTTGACCGCGTCGGTGGCGGCGAGCAGCCCTTCGATCATGTAGTCCTCGAAGGTCTTGTCCTTGAGGCGCTCGTCGGGATTGACCCACGACACCACGAACACCGTGAAGCCCTTGCTCACCATGAAGCGGATGAACGATTTCTGGGGCCCGAGATCGAGGATGTAGAACTTGTTGATCCAGGGCGGCACGATCAGCAGCGGCGTGGCGTAGAC
>DASRDL010000363.1:0-7043 GCA_035652635.1 Hyphomicrobiaceae bacterium
CGGTCCATTGGACTCGAAGCTGCGCGCTAGCGGATTGTGGCTCTTGCGGTTGCGGCCGCGGCCGCGGCGATTCTGTTGTCCCTGCCTCACTGCCCAATTGGCTCCTATGCTACTTGAACCTGCCTCATCAATGCCCAGCCCACTCGCGCGGGCGTGGTTCTCCAAGCGCCAGGACTCGGCCCTGACCGAGATATCCGTGGGTTGCCCGTTGACGGCCCAATACTGCAGTCCAAGTGGACGTGATCGCTTGCCCCTCCACTCGGAGCCGCAACCCGCGTAGGGGCCCCGCCACGACGGCGGCAATCAGGTCATCAGTGCTTCTCTTGGACGGTCAGTGGTGCTGACGATTAGGCCGCCTTGTCGCGAGCAATACAACCTGCTCCGCATCGGCCCGCGCATCCGCTCATCACCCGCAGCGTAACCCGCAGCAACAGCATGATGCTTGGACGATTCCACTTAGCAGGCACCCTAGCGCGGACTCTGTAAGAATCCAAGGGCTTTGTGGGCATATGCTCAATTCCGTGCTCTCATGGCAACACAGCGCTGCCGGCCTGCGATATCGTGAAAGATGCGCAAATCGCCGCATCTCCCCCCCGGCAGGGCCGCCGACAGCAATTCAGCCACGGCACCGGCCTGGTCATGGCCCACCTCGAGCAGCACCCAGCCCTCGCGAATTGCACACGCAAGCTTAGCCGCCAGCCGGTGGAAAAAGTGTAAACCGTCCCGGCCGCCGGCGAGCGCGGAATGGGGATCGAAACACCTGACCTCGGGCTCGAGGCGCGCGATTTCGCCGTCGGGCACATAGGGCGGGTTCGCGATCATGATGTCGAAGTCGCCGCACAGGCCCTCCAGCATGTCGGCCGCGACCCAGCCGGCGCGCTGCGCCAGACCCAGCCGGCGCGCATTGGCGCGGGCGACGTGCAGCGCCGCCTCGCTCGCGTCGGTGCCGATCCCCCTCGCCAGGGGAAGCTCGGCCAGCAGCGACAGCAGGAGGCAGCCCGACCCGGTGGCGACGTCGAGAATGCGCAAAGGGCGATCGCGCCACCCCTCCTCGCCGACGATCGTGAGAGCCGCCTCCACCAGCGTCTCGCTGTCAGGGCGCGGATCGAGCGTTGCCGGAGAAATGGCGAAGGTGCGGCCGTAGAATTCGCGCTGCCCGAGAATGCGCGACAGCGGCTCATGCGCCGCACGCCTGGCGATCCACGCCGCGAGCCTGGCGGCGGCCGTCGGCGACAGCCGCATCTCGGACCGGCCCAGCACTTGCGCCGCCGACAGGCCGAGCGCCGCCGCCGCCACGCGGCGTGCCTCGTTGCCGGGCTCGTCGATGCCGGCGCGGCGCAAATCGGCCGTTGCCTGACGAAGCGCCGCGGCAAGGGTCGGGGAGACGTTGGTGTCGGCCACCTCAGGCACCGACGCCCTCCTCCATGGCGGCCAGCTCGCTCGCCTGGTGATGCGTGATGAGCGCATCGATCAGCTCGTCGAGCGCCGTTCCATTCAGCACCTCGTCGAGCTTGTGCAGGGTGAGGCCGATGCGGTGGTCGGTGACACGGCCCTGCGGGAAATTGTAGGTGCGGATCCGCTGTGAGCGATCGCCCGAGCCGATCTGGCCCTTGCGCTGTGCGGCACGCGTGTCGGCGGCCTTCTGCCGCTCCGCCTCGTAAAGCCGCGAGCGCAGCACCTGCATGGCGAGGCGGCGGTTCTGATGCTGGGACTTCTCGGCCGAGACGACGACGAGGCCGGTCGGCAGATGGGTGATGCGCACCGCCGAATCGGTCTTGTTGACGTGCTGGCCGCCGGCGCCGCCGGCGCGCATGGTATCGATGCGGATGTCCTCGGGGCGGATCTCGACGTCGATCTCCTCGGCTTCCGGCAGGACGGCAACGGTCGCAGCCGAGGTGTGAATGCGGCCGCTGGCCTCGGTGACGGGAACGCGCTGCACCCGATGCACGCCCGACTCGAACTTGAGGCGCGCGAACACGCCCTTGCCCGAGATCGAGGCCACCACCTCCTTGAAGCCGCCGAGGTCGTTCTCCGACAGGCTGATGATCTCGGTCTTCCAGCGGTGCTGCTCGGCGTAGCGGCTGTACATGCGGAAGAGGTCGGCGGCGAACAGCGCCGCCTCGTCGCCGCCGGTGCCGGCGCGCACCTCGAGGATGACGCTCCTCTCGTCGGCCGCATCCTTGGGCAGCAGGTGCACCTTGAGCTCCTGCTCGAGCTCGGCCACGCGGGGGGCGAGCTGGGCCAGCTCCTGACTGGCCAGGGCGGCGAGGTCCTTGTCGGCGCCGGGATCGGCGAGGATGGCGGCGAGATCGGCCTGCTCGGCCTGCGCCTTGCGCAGCGCCGTGATGGTGGCCACGACCGGGTCGAGCTCGGCGAACTCCTTGGTCAGTTGCACGTAGGCGGCCTGGCCCACGCCCTTGTTGAGCTCGCTCTGGATGGTCGTCCAGCGCTGCACGAGCTTGTCGAGCTTCTCGGCGGGTATGGCAGTCATCGGCGAGCGTTCGGGTAGCAGGAGCCAAGGATGGGCCCAGCGGCCATGGGCGCAGGCCAGAACCGGCCGCTAGCGCGCGCCCACCTGCAGCTTGTCGGCCTTGCGAACGCGCGGATCGCTCACGTCGATCCACCTCAAGCCGTCGCGGCGAGGCGCAGAGAGAACCACCACGTAGTCGAGGCCGGCCCGCACGGCGCGCCCAGCCACATCCGGCAGCAGGCCGATGGCGCTATACACGGGCTGCGGCGCCGCCTGCGCCAGATAGACCACCGCGGCCGCCAGCGCAAGCGGCGCGCTCAGCGCAAACAGGACACGGGCGCGTCGGCGCCGGCGCGAGGCGCGCACCTCGGTGCGGTTGCCCCGCGGAGCGGTCGGCTGGGTGCGCGGCGCCGGGCGGCCGGCGGTGAACTCGACCGGGGTTGCCGGCCGGGCGGGGCGGCTCTGCCGCGCCAACGCCTGCAGCTGATCGCGAATGCGGTGCAGGATCGGCTCGGTATCGATGCGCGCCAGCGCGCCGTAGGCGCGCACGATCCGGCAGGTCTCTTTCCAATGCGGCAGAGCCCCCACCGCCCCCTGCTCGAAGCTGTCGATGGTGGCGGATGTGGTGGCGAGCCGGCGCGCGATCGTCTCGCGCGAAACGCGCATCGCCAGGCGCATGTTGCGGAAAACTTGCGCCAGCTGCTCGTCGCGGGCGCCGTCGAAGCCGAGGCCGAACTGGACATAGGCGGGGAAGCGGCCGTCCTCGCGGACGCCCGACTCCACCTCGGACCCTTGCCTCATACGCATGACGTGACGCGAAACCTTTGGCTTTACCGGACAGTCTTGAGCAAAGCCGGACGGTTGTCAAAGCACCCATCGGCGCGGCAAGTCCGGTGCATGTGGATGGCATGGCGGCCTCGCTTCGCCGGGCTGCGCCGCAGCGCCGCCGTGGCGATCGGCGGCTCGGACCGGCCGCGTCACGCAGTCGCCCCGCCGTCGAGCGGATACTCCGCCTCCACGACATAGGGCCCGCCGCCGGTGCCGGGTCGGGCGGACAGCAGCACGAAGCTCGACACGGTGAAGGGCTCGGTGCGCAGGCCGCCGTTCTCGGCCAGGAAACGAGCCACCGCCGCCTGGCGGGCGCCGCGCATGCGCGCCAGCGTGACGTGGGCCTTGAAGGCGCGGCCCTCGGGTTCCAGTCCGGCGGCGCGGGCGGCGCGCTCATTCGCGCGCCACAGCGCGTCCAGCTCCTCGCCCGCCTCCACGCCCGCCCACAGCACCTTGGGCTCGCGGCCGCCGAAGGCGCCGAGACCGGCAATCGCCAGCGTGAACGGCCGGGAGCGGATGGTGCCCAGCGCGCTGGCCAGCTCGTCGGCGGTGCGGCCGTCGATGTCGCCGGCAAAGCGCAGCGTGACGTGCATGTCGTCGGGCTCGATCCACTTGGCTCCGGACAAGGGCGCGCGCAGGAACGACAGGCGCTGTCGGATCGACGGCGGGATCTCGATGGCCGTGAACAGCCGCGGCATGCTCAGCCCTTGGTGGCGGCGGCTTCCTTGGCCCGCACGCGTGCGATCAGCTCCTCGACGGTGGGCAGGATGCGCCTGGTAATTTCGGCAATGCCTTTGGCGTTGGGATGCAGGCCGTCATCGAGGTTGAGCTTGGCGTCCATCAGCACGCCCTCGAGGAAGAAGGGGTAGAGTATCAGCCCGTACTTGGCCGACAGGTCCGGATAGATGGCGTTGAAGCGGCTCACGTAGTCCTCGCCCAGGCCGCGCGGCGCCATCATGCCGGCGAGCAGCACCTCCGCGCCTCCGGCCTTGAGGGTGGTGATGATCTTCTCCAGATTGGCCTTGGCCCGCCCCGGATCGAGCCCACGCAGTGCATCGTTGGCGCCGAGCTCCAGGATCACCGCATGCGTGCGTGCCGGCACCGCCCAGTTGACGCGCGCAAGCCCCGCCGCCGTGGTATCGCCCGAAACGCCGGCATTGATCACCTCGACGGCATGGCCCTTGGCCTTGAGCGCCCGTTCCAGTTGGGCGGGGAACGCATCCGAGGGTTTCAGCCTGAAGCCCGCCACGAGGCTGTCACCCAGCACCACGATGCGCACCGGATCGGCGGCCGTCGCCGGGGTGGCGGCGACGAGCAGCGCGGCGATCAGGCAATTGCACAGGAGGGCACCGAGCACCATGTTCGCCCGCGTAGGCCGCGACGGGACCGATCGCATCTGCGCGTTTCCCTCTTGTTCGTGACACCCGAGTCGTAGCTACTGACGTAGAAACTCGCAAAGCTCGAGGCAAGGCCCCGGGCGGGAGCTTCCTGCGATCGTGACCGAGCCCGTCATCGCCCTGCGTGACCTGTCGCTCACCTTGGCCAGCCGCGCCGGGCCGGTGGAGATCCTGCGCCGGGTCGACCTCGAGATTGCACCCGGCGAGGCGGTGGCGGTGGTCGGGCCCAGCGGCTCGGGCAAGACCTCGCTGCTGATGGTGGTGGCCGGACTGGAGCGCGCCACCGCCGGCACGGTGCGGGTGGCGGGCCACGACTTCATGGGGCTGAGCGAGGACGACCTCGCCCTCGTCCGCGGCCGCAACATCGGCATCGTCTTCCAGTCGTTCCACCTCGTGCCGACCATGACGGCGCTCGAGAACGTGGCCCTGCCGCTCGAGTTCGCCGGCCACGCCGATGCCTTCGAGACGGCCGGCTCGGTGCTCGCCGAGGTGGGGCTCGCGCATCGCGCCGACCACTTTCCGGCGCAGCTGTCGGGCGGCGAGCAGCAGCGCGTCGCCATCGCCCGGGCGTTGAGCCCCAGGCCGCAGATCGTGCTCGCCGACGAGCCCACCGGCAACCTCGACGGCCGCACCGGCGAGCAGGTGGCCGATCTGCTGTTCGGCCTGCAGCGCCGGCGGCAGGCCACGCTCGTGCTCGTCACCCACGACGTGAAGCTCGCCGAGCGCTGCGGCCGCGTCGTGCGCATGGCCGACGGCCGCATCGCCGGGGCGGAGCTCGCCACGGCATGACGGTCGCCGTCTCCGACATCGAGGCCAGACGCGCCGCGCGCAGCCTGCCCCTGGCGCTCAGCCTGGCGCTGCGCGAGCAGCGCAACGGCCTCAAGGGCTTCTACGTTTTCATCGCCTGCGTGGCGCTGGGCGTCGCCGTCATCACCGGCGTCGGCACGCTCGCCGATGCCCTGCGGGCGAGCTTCGAGCGCCAGGGCGAGGCCATCCTGGGCGGGGACGTGACGCTGACGCGCCCGCATCGGCCGGCCGAGGGCGAGGAGCGGACGTGGCTGTGGGGCCAGGGCCGGGTCAGCGAGACCGCGACCATGCGCGCCATGGCGCGGCGCATCGACGGCAACGAGCAGGCCCTGGTCGAGCTCAAGGGCGTTGACGCGGCCTATCCGCTCGTCGGCGGGGTCGAGCTTTCAGAGGCCGTCTCCCTCGACGAGGCCATCCGCCGCGAGCCGTCCGCGGCGATCGATCCGGTTCTGCTCGAGCGGCTGCAGCTCAAGGTCGGAGACCGCATGTCGCTCGGCACCATCGAGGTGACGATCCGCGCCACCATCGCCGCCGAGCCCGACAAGCTGATCGAACGCCTCACGGCCGGCCCGCGCGTGCTCGTCTCGCTCGACACGATGCAGCGCGCCGGCCTCATCGATCCCGGCAGCCTGGTGGCGTGGCGCTACGCTGTAAAGCTGGGCGGCGCCCCGGCGCCAGACGAGCGGCTCGTCGCCTTCCGCGAGCGGGTCAAGCAGGCGCTGCCCGAGGCGGGCTTCACCGTGCGCGACCGCCGCGATCCCTCTCCACAGGTGTCGCGCACGCTCGAACGCCTGCGCCAGTTCCTCACCCTCGTCGGCCTCACCGCACTGCTGGTGGGCGGCGTGGGCGTCGCCAACGCGGTCGCCACCTACATCGACCGCCGGCGCAAGGTGATCGCCGCCTTCAAGAGCCTGGGTGCCACCAGCGGCCTGATCCTGCGCGTCCACCTGATCCAGGTCATGCTGATCGCCGCCATCGGCATCGCCGTCGGTTTGGCGCTCGGCTTTCTGATCCCGGTGACCTTCGCCGCCTTGGCCGGCGACGCACTGCCGATCAAGACCAGCCTCACGGTCAGCGCACGCAGCATCGTCACCGCCGTGGCGTATGGCCTGCTGGTGTCGCTTCTGTTCGCGCTGTGGCCGCTCGCGCGCGCCGAGCAGGTGCGGCCCGGCGTGCTGTTCCGCGACGAGGTGGCGCCGGAGCGGGTGGTGCCGCGCCGGCGCGTGATCGCCCTGGCGGCGGGCGCGGGGCTGGCGCTCGCGGCGCTCGCAATCTTCACGGCCGAGGCACCGCTGCTCGCGTTCTACTACTGTCTCGGGGTGATCGGTGTGTTCGCCGTATTCGCCGGCCTCGGCACTGCGGTGGCCTGGGGCGCACGGCGCGTGCGCCGGCCGCGGCAACCGGAGCTGGCGCTGGCCATCGGCAACCTCGGCGCACCCGGCGGGCTCACGCGCTCGGTCGTGCTGTCGCTCGGCACCGGCCTGTCGCTCTTGGTGACGGTCGGACTCGTCGATACCTCGATCATCGCCGAGCTGACGAGC
>DASRDL010000364.1:0-7539 GCA_035652635.1 Hyphomicrobiaceae bacterium
CCGCACCTGGTAGCGGTGGAGGCCGCACCCGCGCCCGGCGCCTCTCGCTGCCCAGAAGCCGGCGGAATCGAATGGGACATTTGCGCCACTTGCGAGCAAATATGCGCGCGCGGGGTCCTTCCGCCGGCCGGAATAGCAAGCCAATCTAAGAGGTTGGTGTGGCGATCGCCGCGGGCACGCCTTTGCCAGGGGAGCAGGGGACATGGAGGAGTTGAGTCCGCTTCGGCAGCTGCGTCTCGGCATGCTGCCCCAGATGGTGTCGTGGTACGACCCGCGCCTGCTCGCGCGCATCGGCGTCCGCACCATCATATCGTCCGTGTTCGGGCAGTACGCCGACCAGCGCCTCATCCAGGCCGTCACCGATCCCTGCGACGATGCCCAGCTGTGCAGCCGCTACGATTACAGCGACCCCGATGTCGACGATCCGCAACGGCGCATCACGCCCGATGAGACGGGCGCCTTCTGGATCGACTATGTCGCGGACGTGGGGGACGGCTTCGAGGCCACCTACACGATGGCCTACCTGCTCGCCCAGAATGCGCTCGACGTGCGCCAGGCCGGCCAGCTGCGGCACGGCGAGATCCTCATCATGGGCGGCGACCAGTGCTACCCGCAGGCGACGCGCGAGGAGTACAAGAAGCGCCTGCTGCAGCCCTTCAACTGGGCCTACTCGGTGCGCGCGCCGGAGCGCAAGCTGTTCGCCATCCCCGGCAACCACGACTGGTACGATGGGCTCAACGCCTTCGACAGCCTGTTCTGCGCTGCACGCGACCGCAGCGCCAGGGGCAACGTGATCGGCGGCTGGCAGTGCCAGCAGCACCGCAGCTACTGGGCCATCAAGCTTCCCCACAACTGGTGGATCTGGGGCGCCGACATCCAGTTCTCCAAGTACCTCGACGCCAGCCAGGTGGGCTACTTCGAGATGGTGGCGTCGCAGATGGGGCCGAGCGACAACCTCATCATCTGCCTGGCTGAGCCTTCCTGGCTGCTCGCCGACTTCACCGGCGAGGACGAGGAGGAGAACTTCTTCAAGATCACGGCCATCGCGCGCGAGAAGGGCGTCAGCATCCGCGCCGTCATCGCCGGCGACTGGCACCACTACGCGCGCTACTACGCGCACGAGCTCGACATCCACTTCATCACCTCGGGCGGCGGCGGCGCCTTCCTGCACCCCACCCACATCCTCAAGAACGCCATCTCGGTCCGATGGCCGGAGCGCCCCGACGAGGAGCCGACACCCTCACCCGGTGCCACGGGCCCGCGGCCGGGCGGCGCCTGGAAGGCGCGCCAGTACGACATCCACCTCAAACGCAATACCAAGGCCGCCGAGGGCATGGTGGAGCAGGCGGTGCAGGACGTGCAGGACGCACTGGCCCCGCTGCAGGGCCCCACGCTGTCGACGGGCAAGCGCAAGCGCCAGCCCCTCAAGCCGCAGGCGCCCAAGTGCTACCCCGCCAAGAGCCGCAGCTATCTCCTCAGCCTCGGCAACGTGCTGTTCCCCTTCTACAACCCCGGCTTTGCCATCGGCATCGGCCTGCTCTACTGGCTGATCACGTGGGAGTTCCAGACGCTCGTGTCGCGCCACGACATCTCGGCCGGCAAGATCGACGGCCTCGGGCTCACCACCTCGCTCGGCGAGGTGCTGCCGTTCATGCCGCTCTACCTGATCCAGGCCATGATCGCGTCGATCGCCCTGGTGGTGATGATCGCGGGGCTCTACGTCGTGCTCGTGTCGTACGTCGATGCCGTCGACTACCCCGGCCCGCGCCGCTACCTGACCAAGTTCTTCGTCGGCACCGGCCACTTCCTGGCGCACCTTGCGGCGATGTTCACCCTGTCGCTGTTCGTGGTGATGCTCAACAACTGGATGACGCCGCCGATCGAGAAGGCGGTCAACGCCATTTACGAACGGCGCACGGAGCAGGCGCCCATCGTGCAGGACGTGATCGAGGAATCTCTGAAACCGCTGCGGCGCCAGACCGAGGCGCGGGAGCGCCGGGGAGGCGAGGGGGAGAAGAGGCCCAAGCCGATCCGCGAGATCGTCGGGTTCATGTCCTACCCGACGCTGATGATCGGCCTCGGCGCGCTCGTCGGCGGCTCGCTGTGGGGCTTCTACTGGGTGCTCACCGGCCTCGTGCGCATGCACGCCGCCGAGGCGTTCGCTGCGCTGCGCATCAAGAACTACAAGAACTTCCTGCGCATCAAGGTCGAGAAGGACCAGCTCACCATCTATCCCTTGGCGGTCGACAAGGTGCCGGGCCCCGACCACTGGATGAACGCGCCGCGCGGCAAGGCCAATCCGCTGCCGAGCAACCCCAAGCTCATTGCCGTCAAGCCGATCGACGTGCGCCTGATCGAGGACCCGATCGTCATCCCCCGCTACGACGAGACCTACGAGTAGGGCGATCGGCGGCCGGGCGGCCGCGCATGCTGGCCACAGCGTGGACGTCGGACAATCGATCTTCTTGCACGCCCGAGCGGTCTAGCGGGTCGCAGGGTCGGGAGTGGCTTCCTCGGGCCGGACGAACGGCTCGGCCCAGGGGCCGCGTACCGTCACCGTGTCGGCGCCCACGACGTCGGCGAGCTTCAGCGGGCGGTCGGTCGGCACGGAGGGCTTCATGAAGAGGCGCAAATCGAGCGTGCGCTCGACGAGGTCGATGCGCCCGGAGGCGCCCACGCCGGCGCTGCCGGAGCGTGCATGCACGGCCTCCGTGACGATGGTGCCGTCGCGGATGAGGGCGCGGGCCTCGACCTGCTCGATACTGGTCTGGCCCTTGGCCAGCAGACCCCAGCCGGGGGGCCCATTGGGCTTCGCGGCGGCCCGCAGCGCCTTCATGTCGAGCGCCAGGCGGGCACCTTCGGCCATGGACATGGCCGCCTTGCCGGACAGCGTGCGCAGCAGCTCGGCCGGCGTCTGCCCCGCACCCTGCACATCGACCGACAGGGTGGAGCGGCCGCTCAGCACCGGCGCGCCGAACAGGGCGGTGCCGGCCGCGCCGGCATCGAAGCTCTCGACCTTGCCGCGCAGCGTGTAGAGCGGCACGGGGTCGTTGGCGTTGGCGGTGATCTGCGCCGTCACCTTGCCGCCCTGGAAGTCGAGGTCGGCGATGTCGGCGAGCAGCTTGCCCGAACGCACCGTGATGGTCGCGGCCCCGCCGCCCAGTGCCACCCCGTAGCCCTTGATCAGCACTTTCGGCGCCGAGATGCGCAGGTCGGCATCGACGTGCCTGATGATGGGGAACGACAGGTCGAACGCCGACCACGAGGCCGTCTGCCGGTCGAACAGGAACGACTGCGACCGCGCCGACTCGGCGTAGGGCGTGAGGTCGAGGGCGTTGAACGCCAGCGTGGCATCGATCAGCGGCCGCTCACCCTTCAGATTGACGGCGAGCGCGCCAGTGCCTTCGTTGCCGTCGAGCACGACCTTCGCACCCTCGACGGCGAGTGTGTGCCGCGCCCAGTTGATCTGGCCTTTGACCTGCGTGGCGTTGAGGCCGTCGGCCGGGGACAGCGGCACGCCGAACCAGCGCGCGGCGCGCCGCAGGCTCGAGCTCGCCAGCTCGATCTGGCCGGCCAGCCGCAAATCCTCCGCCACACTCAGGTGGCCGTCGAACAGCGCCTCCAGCAGATCTCCCTTGATCGCCACCTTCATCGGCCAGCGCTGGGTGCGCTTGTCGGCGTGCGCCGGCAGCGACGCATCGAAGGCGAGGCGCTGGCCGCGGATCGAGAAGCTGCCGCGGGCCGTGATGTTGCCCTTGCGCCCGCCGCTCAGCTCGGCCTCGATCTCGCCGATGGTCTCCGAGCTGCCGTTGTCGGCGGTCACGTGCAGGGTGCCGCGGCGCAGAGTCAGGGTGTCGAAGCCCATCGCCGCCAGCTGCTCTACCAGCAGCGGCGCAATCGAGCCCGTGGGCCCTGCCGCGTCCGAGCCCGGCGGGCTGGTCCGCAGCCCCGAGGCATTGAGGTGCAGGACGGGACCGTCGAGCACGAAGCGGGAGATGGGCGTGCCGGCCGCCGCATTGCCGTCCGCATAGAGCGTGCCGCGGCTGATCGTCAGGTCCGGGGCGGCGCTCAGGCGGATCGGAGCCGCGATCACGTGCATGTCCCTGGGCGAGGCCATCACCGAGTAGCCGGAGAACGGCTCGTCGGAGCCGCGCCGGCCCATGAGCATCGGCGCGAGCACGGCGATCAGCAGGCAGGCGAGCGTGGCGAAACTGAGTGTGGCAAAGCGGGAGATGACGTTGCGGGAGATGACGTTGTTGCGTCGCATGCCGTAGACTTTTGTCTTGGCTCGTCCCGGTTGTGGTGGCCGGGCGGCTTCCCGTGGTTGCACCCCAGGCGGGCGGTTGCTGTGCGGCGCCCAAGTCCCTACCGGCCGGTCTTGCTTGTACACAGTTGCCGACGGTCAGCGCAAGCCGGACGAGATGCTCTTTTTTGCTGCGGGCGTTTCGACGCGAGCCCCTGGCGCTTCGCTGGCGTGATATGACAAATAGAGCCGGAAGAACCGTCGCGGAACCAGGCCATGAATGACATGTTGTGGAGACCTGAGGAAACGCGCGCAGCTCAATCGACACTCGCCGCGTTCTCAGTCTGGATGGCATCGCGCGCGGGCAAGTCGTTTGCCGACTACGACGACTTGCATCGCTACTCGATCCAAGAGCCCGCCGAGTTCTGGTCGGCGCTGTGGGACTTCGCCGGCGTCAAGGGCGAGAAGGGTGCTGCGCCCTACCTCGTCGACGGCGACAAGATGCCCGGCGCCCGCTTCTTTCCGCAAGCGCGGCTGAACTTCGCGGAGAACCTGCTCGGCAAGGACGGCGACGGCGCGGCGCTGGTGTTCTGGGGCGAGGACAAGGTCAAGCGCCGCATGAGCTGGCGCGAGCTGCGCGAGGAAGTGGCGCGTGCGGCCGCGTTGCTGCGCGAAGCCGGGGTGGGCGCGGGCGACCGGGTCGGCGGCATCCTGCCCAACATGCCGGAGAGCATCGTCAGCGTGCTCGCGGCCGCCTCGATCGGCGCGGTGTGGTCGTCGTGCTCGCCCGACTTCGGCGTGCAGGGCGTGCTCGACCGCTTCGGGCAGATCGAGCCCAAGGTGCTCATCGCCTGCGACGGCTACTATTACAACGGCAAGGCGCTCGACATCTCCGACAAGCTCGCGGCGATCGCCGCCAAGCTGCCGTCGCTGCGCGCGGCCATCGTCGTGTCCTACCTCGGCCGCGACAAGGAGGTGGTGCAGGCCCTCAATGCCGGCGGCGTGCACCGCGGCGCGCGGGCCCAGACCTGGGCCGACGCGGTGCACGCGCGCGCGGCCGGCGAGCTGCACTTCGAGCGCGTGCCCTTCTCGCACCCGCTTTATGTGCTGTTCTCGTCCGGCACCACGGGCATGCCCAAGTGCATCGTGCACTCGGCCGGCGGCACGCTGTTGAAGCACCTGTGCGAGCAGCGGCTGCACTCCGACATCAGGGACGGCGACCGCTTGTTCTATTTCACCACGCTGGGCTGGATGATGTGGAACTGGCTGGTGTCGGGGCTGGCCTCGGGGGCGACACTGCTGCTCTACGACGGCTCCCCCTTCCATCCCAACGGCAGCATCCTTTGGGACTACGCGCAGGCCGAGCGCTGCACCCACTTCGGCACGTCGGCCAAATACATCGATGCGCTCAAGAAGGCCGAGATGGCCCCCGCCAAGACGCACGACGTCTCCAGCATCCGCGCGCTGCTGTCGACCGGCTCGCCGCTGGTGCCCGAGGCATTCGACTACGTCTATTCGGCGATCAAGCGCGACCTGCATCTGGCCTCCATTTCCGGCGGCACCGACATCTGCGGCTGCTTCGTGCTCGGCATCCCGACCAAGCCCGTGTGGCGCGGCGAGATCCAGGGCCCGGCGCTGGGTCTGGCCGTGGACGTGGTCGACGAGAACGGCACCCCCCAGCGGCAGGGCAAGGGCGAGCTCGTGTGCCTCAAGCCGTTCCCGTCGATGCCGGTCGGCTTCTGGAACGACCCCGACCAGCAGAAGTACCGCGCCGCCTACTTCTCGCGCTTCCCCAATATCTGGCACCACGGCGACTTCGCCGAGTGGACCGAGCACGGCGGCATCATCATCCATGGCCGCTCGGACGCCACGCTCAATCCGGGCGGGGTGCGCATCGGCACGGCCGAGATCTACCGCCAGGTGGAGCAGCTGGAGGAAGTGCAGGAGAGCATCGTCATCGGCCAGGACTGGGACGGCGACGTGCGCGTCATCCTGTTCGTCATCCTGAAGCCCGGCCTCACGCTCGATGACGCCCTGCGCGACCGCATCAGGAAGCAGATCCGCACCGGGGCGAGCCCGCGGCACGTGCCGGCCAAGATCGTGCAGGTGGCCGACATCCCGCGCACCAAGTCCGGCAAGATCACCGAGCTCGCCGTGCGCGACGTGGTGCACGGGCGCGAGGTGAAGAACAAGGAGGCGCTGGCCAATCCCGAGGCGCTCGAGCTCTACAAAGGCATCCCCGAGCTGGCACGTTGAGGCTGCCCGCACGGGGCGGCCTCACGGCTTCGTGAACCCACCGCGGCAGCCGATGCAGCAAGATCGGCTGCCAGTGTGAGCCGGACCATTGAGAGGAGACATGCGATGGCGATCCTGAAATGCTTGGCAGCCGCGGCGACCGCGCTCGCTTTCTCGCTGTCGGCTGCCGCCGCCTGCGACGACTTCGACGAGGAGATGGCGATGGCGGCAGCACGGGCCGCCGCGATCGCCCAGGCGCCGGCAGCGCAGGCGCCCGAAACCGTGGCGGAGCCCGCCACGCGCGCCGCCGAGCCTGCACCGAGCGACACGCCCGTGTCGGCGCCGGTCAGGGCAGCGGAGGCGCCCTCCGCCGTCCGCCGGTAGGCAGAGAACGCCACCCAAATCTGCGCGACCCTTGCGAGGAGGCCTTCCCCCGTGCCCCGCATCCCTTATCCCGACCTCGACAAGTCCAGCGCCGAAGTGCGCGAGATGCTGGGCCGCCTGCCGGCTCCCGCCAACATCTTCAACATGATGGCGCACGCCGAGTCCTGTGTTAAGCCGGTCATGAAGCTCGGCGGCACGCTGCTGGGCAAGCTCGAGCTCGATCCCAGGCTCAGGGAGCTGTGCCTGCTGCACGCCGTCAAGCTCGCGGGCGGCGAGTACGAATGGGTGCAGCACGTGCCGATCGCGCGCGACCTGGGCTGCACAGAGGCCCAGGTCGCGGCCCTGGCGCGCGGCGACGACGCTGCCCCCTGCTTCGACGCCTGCGAGAAGGCCGCCTTGCGCTTCACGCGCGAGGTGGTGGTCGACGTCAAGGCCTCGCAAGCCGCGCTGGACGAGGTGCGCAGGCATCTGTCCGACCGCGAGGTGGTCGAGCTGATCCTGATGGCGGGCTTCTACATCATGCTGGCGCGGCTCACCGAATCCCTCGGCGTGGAGACCGAGGCACCGATCGGCAGCGCCCTCGTCCGCGACATCGAGAAGCGCGTGGCGGCGAAGCGGCGCGCGGCCCCCTGAAGTGGAGGCTCACTGCTCCAGCTTCTCGACCTGGGCCGCCATGT
>DASRDL010000365.1:0-3953 GCA_035652635.1 Hyphomicrobiaceae bacterium
GCTCATGGTCGCCGCCGACAGCCGGCGCGCGCGCACGATGCCGCCGAGGTCGCCCTTGACCAGGGTGACGCCGGCGCTCTCCATGGCCACGTCCGTGCCGGTGCCCATGGCGATGCCGACGTCGGCGGCGGCGAGCGCCGGTGCGTCGTTGACGCCGTCGCCGGCCATGCCCACCACGCGGCCCTCGCGCCGCAGCCGCTCGACGATGCGGCTCTTGTCCTGCGGCAGCACCTCGGCCTCGACCTCGCCGATGCCGAGCCGGCCGGCCACGGCGCGGGCGGTGGTGGCGTTGTCGCCGGTCAGCATGACGACGCGGATGCCGGCAGCCTTCAGCGCCGCCACGGCGCCGGGCGTTGTCGCCTTGATCGGGTCGGCGACGGCGATGGCGCCGGCCGCCGCTCCGTCGATGGCGACGAACACGACCGTGGCGCCCTCCTGGCGCAGGCCATCGGCTTCGGCCGCTAGCGCTCCAATGTCGATGCCCGCCTCCTGAAGAATGCGCGCATTGCCGATGACGAGCCGGCGACCTTCGACCGAGCCGGTTACGCCCTTGCCGGCCGGCGCATCGAAATCCTTGGCCTCGGCAAGCGCCAGGCCGCGCTCGGCCGCCGCCGCCACGATCGCCGTCCCCAGCGGATGCTGGCTCGCCCGCTCCAGGCTCGCCGCCAGCCGCACGATGTCGGCCTCGGCGTGCCCGGGTGCGGTGCGCACCGCCACCACCTTGGGCTTGCCTTCGGTGAGCGTGCCGGTCTTGTCGACGACGATGGTGTCGATACGCTCGAAGCGCTCGAGCGCCTCGGCGTTGCGGATGAGCACGCCGGCCTGCGCCCCGCGCCCCACCCCCACCATGATCGACATCGGTGTGGCGAGGCCCAGCGCGCACGGGCAGGCGATGATGAGCACCGACACGGCCGCGATCAGCCCGAAGGTGAAGCGCGGCTCGGGCCCCCAGATCGACCAGGCGGCGAACGCCGCCACAGCAACGGCAATCACCAGCGGCACGAACCAGCCCGACACCTGGTCGGCGAGGCGCTGGATGGGCGCGCGGCTCCTCTGTGCCTCGGCCACCATCTGCACGATGCGCGCCAGCATGGTGTCGCGGCCGACCTTGTCGGCACACATGACGATGCTGCCCGACGCATTGAGCGTGCCGCCGATCACGGCCGAGCCCACCTCCTTGGTGACCGGCATCGACTCGCCCGTCACCATCGATTCGTCGATCGCCGTGCGCCCGTCGAGCACGACGCCGTCGACCGGCACCTTCTCGCCGGGGCGCACGCGCAGGCGGTCGCCGACCGCCACATCCTCGAGACGCACGTCCTCGTCGCCGCCGTCCGGGCGCACGCGCGTCGCCCGCTTCGGCGCCAGATCGAGCAGGGCACGGATCGCCCCGCTCGTCTGCTCACGCGCTTTCAGCTCCAGCACCTGCCCGAGCAGCACGAGAACGGTGATGACCGCGGCTGCCTCGAAGTAGACCGGCACGGCGCCGTCGTGGCCGCGCAGCTCTGCCGGGAACGCACCGGGGAGAATGGTGCCGACGATGCTGTAAGCCCATGCCACGCCCGTGCCGAGCGCGATCAGCGTGAACATGTTGAGGTTGCGGGTCTGGAGTGAGGCCCACCCGCGCGCGAAGAACGGCCAGCCCGCCCACAGCACCACCGGCGTCGCCAGCACCAGCTGCAGCCAGTTGGACGTCTGCTGCCGCATGAGCCAATGCAGATCGACGAGGTGGCCACCCATCTCCAGCGCGAACACCGGCAGCGTCATAACGAGCCCGGCCCAGAACCGGCGCGTCATGTCGAGGAGCTCGGCGCTGGGGCCGGTGTCGGCGCCGACCTCGAGCGGCTCGAGCGCCATGCCGCAGATCGGGCAGGCGCCCGGGCCCACCTGCCGGACCTCGGGGTGCATCGGGCAGGTGTAGACAGCGCCGGCAGGAACCGGCGGGGCCTTGACCGCGCTCGGGGCCAGATAGCGCTCCGGGGAATCCACGAACTTGGTCCGGCAGCCGGCCGAGCAGAAGTAGTAGGGGCGGCCCTGGTAGGTGGCGGTGTGCTTGGCCTTGTGCGGATCGACGTCCATCCCGCACACCGGGTCCTTGGCCATGCCGGCGGCCGGGGTGGCCGTGCCTGCACCGTGGCTGTGGCCATGGCCATGCTGGGCGTGCGCGTGGGGGTGGTGTTGTGCGCTCACGTCGCCTCCTTACCCCTCGGGGGTATTCTAGCCCTTGACCTCTATACCCCTACGGGGTATATGTCAAGCATGCAGCCGACGGCCAAGACATCCTGCCTCAGGCGGCTCAGCCGCATAGAGGGCCAAGTGCGCGGCCTCGCCCGCATGGTCGAGGAGGACCGCTACTGCATCGACATCGTCACGCAGATCTCGGCGGTGCGCGCCGCGCTCCGTCGCGTCGAGCAGGAGGTGCTGCGCGACCATGTCGGCCACTGCGTCAGGCACGCCATGCAGAGCGGCGATGCCGTCGATCAGAACCGCAAGATCGCCGAGCTGATGGACGTGCTGGCACGCGCCGACGGCTGACCGCTCCGGGCTCCTGAGCCGTTGGGCGCAAGCAGCGAAGCCGTATTGCACCGCTGATGTCGGCGCTCGGCACAACAGGCCAGCGATCAAGGCGGGGGCTCTTGCACCCCACGGCTCACGCCCGCATCATTGGCGGCTGCACAGGGGGAGGGGCCATGCCGGAGGAAACCTTCGACTTCATCGTCACCGGTGCGGGCTCCGCCGGCTGCGCGGTCGCCGCGCGCCTTTCCGAGTCGGGCCGCTATCGAGTGCTGCTCCTGGAAGCCGGCCGGCGCGACAACTACCCGTGGATCCACATCCCCGTCGGCTACCACAAGCTCTACACACACGCCGGCTACAATTGGAAGTTCGAGAGCGAGCCCATTCCCGGCCTCAACGGCCGCACCTCCTACCAGCCGCGCGGCAAGATGCTGGGCGGCACCAGCTCGCTCAACGGCATGGTCTTCATGCGCGGCACGCCGGCCGACTACGACGGCTGGCGCCAGATGGGTTGCGAGGGCTGGGACTTCGCCAGCGTCCTCCCCTACTTCAAGAAGGCCGAGGACCAGGAGCGCGGGCCGGACGCGTTCCACGGCGTCGGCGGCCCGCTCAAGGTCCAGGACAGCCGCTACCGCAGCGACATCATCGATGCGGTGATCGAGGCGGCCGTGCAGGCGGGCATCCCCCGCAATCCCGACTTCAACGGGGCGAGCCAGGACGGCGTCGGCTACTACCAGACCACCGTCGGCAACGGGCGGCGGTGGAGCACGTCGGTCGCCTATCTGCGGCCCGCACGCCATCGCCGCAACCTCGTCGTCGTGCCCAACGCGCATGCGACCCGCGTGCTGGTCGAGGACGGGCGCGCGGTCGGCGTCGAATACCGCACGCCGCGAGGCCTCGAGACGGCGCGCGCACGCGGCGAGGTGATCGTCTCGGGCGGCGTCTACGGCTCGCCGCAGCTCCTCCTGCTGTCGGGCATCGGGCCGGCTGCGCATCTCAAGGAGATGGGGCTCGCCGTGGTGCGCGACCTGCCCGGGGTCGGCGCCAACCTGCACGATCACTTCAACTCCTACGTCGCCTGGCGGGCGACGCGCACGGGCACCCTCAACGACCTCGCGCTCTCGTCCACCCGCAAACTGATGGCCGGCATCCAGTACGTGCTGACGCGACGCGGCCCGCTCTCGCAGATCAGCACCATGGCCGGCATCCTGGTGCGTTCGGACCCGCGCTTCGACCGGCCCGACCTGCAGATGAACATCTTCCTGTGGTCGATCGAGAAGCGCGACGGCACCGGCATCCATGCCCACAAGTGGCCGGGCTTCACCATCTCGCCCGTGCACCTGCGCCCCGAGGGGCGCGGGCGCGTGAGCCTCAAGAGTCCCGACCCGCTGAGCCCGCCGCGCATCGAGCTGCGCTACCTGGAGACGGCCTACGACGTG
>DASRDL010000366.1:0-6699 GCA_035652635.1 Hyphomicrobiaceae bacterium
AGGCCCGGCGCCGCCGGCACCGCCATCTCGCCCTTGACGGGCAGGGGCGGGCTCTCGAACAGGTTCCGCGTCCAGGGCATGTACTCGACGATGTGGCCGTTGGGGATGGCGGCAATCAGGTGCACGTGGACCTCGGGGATGAGGTGGGAAACGACCGGCAGGTTGAAGGCTTCCGCCATGCCGGCGACCTTCAGCCACTGGGTGATGCCGCCGACCCGGACCAGGTCGATCATGACGATGTCGACCGAGCGCGCCTCCAGCATGTGTCGGAACGGCACGATGCCATAGACGTACTCGCCGCCGGCGACCGGCGTCGCGAGCTTGGCGGTGATGCGCGCGAGGCCGGCGTAGTCGTCGCAGGCCGTCACGTCCTCGAGCCAGTGCAGGTGATAGGGCTCCAGCCGCTCGCCGATGCTGAAGGCCTCGGGCACGGTCCAGCGCTGGTTGATGTCGCACATGAGGCGGACACCGGGGCCGATCACCTCGCGGATGCGGCGGATGCGGTCGACCTCCA
Organism: Hyphomicrobiaceae bacterium; assembly: GCA_035652635.1. GTDB lineage: Bacteria > Pseudomonadota > Alphaproteobacteria > Rhizobiales > Hyphomicrobiaceae > AWTP1-13. Next base: position 515 of record DASRDL010000366.1, read on the forward strand.
CGTCGGGCACGGTGCCGCCGGGCAGGGCGAGCTGCGTCTTCATGGCCCCCCAGCCGCGCTCGACCAGCCGGCCGGCCGCCGTCACCACCTCCTCGAGCGACAGCGTGCGCATCAGTGCGCCGCTGGCGTAGGCGGGGACGCGGTCGCGATAGCCTCCGAGCAGCCTCGAGACGGAAACGCCGAGTGCCTTGCCGCGGATGTCCCACAGCGCGGTGTCGATCGCCGACAGCGCCAGCGTGAAGACGCCGCCGGGCCCCGAGGTGCCGGCGGCCTGGCGCAGCTTGTCGGCGATGCGCTCGACGTTGTGCGGATCCTCGCCGACGGCAAGGGCGCCGAGCTCCTCGGCGGCAACCTTGAGCGCACCCGTCATGCCGGCGCCGAAGAAGGTAACGCCGAGGCCCTCGATGCCGTCCCTGGTCGCCACCTTGACGACGACGATGTCGCGCGTGGCGCCGGGGGGCGTCCTGTTGTCCGCCAGCGGCTCGTCCGCCGGCAGGCGGACGATGTGGGCGCGCACGCGTTCGATCTGCATGGGCTTCGCTCCCCGGTGTGCCTGGTTGTGGCGCCGAGCATTGCAGAGGCAGCCGCCGTCTGTCATCCCGGAAGTCGCGTCAGCGACTATCCGGGACCGCGGCGACCCCATCAACAGTCGCCCTAGGTCCCGGATATTTCGCTTGCGCGAAATTCCGGGATGACATCCTAGCGCGGCACGAGGCGCAGGATGCGGCCCGCGGGGTTGTCGGTGAGGAGCCAGAGCGCGCCGTCGGGGCCGTTGCGCACATCGCGGATGCGCTCGCCGAGATCGGTCAGCAGAGCCTCCTCGCCCACCACCTTCTCGCCGTCGAGCACGAGGCGATGCAGCGCCTGGCCGGCCAGCGCGCCGACGAACAGGTTGCCCTTCCACTCCGGAAAGCGGTCGCCGGTGTAGAAGGCCGCACCCGACGGGGCGATCGAGGGATCCCAGTAGTAGACGGGCTGCTCCATGCCGGGCTTGTGCGTGCCCTCGCCGATCTTCATGTACGTGTAGTCGCGCCCGTAGGTGATCACCGGCCAGCCGTAGTTGCGGCCGGCCTCCGGCACGTTGATCTCGTCACCGCCGCGCGCGCCGTGCTCTGCCGTCCACAGCTTGCCCGTCGCCGGATTGAGCGCGGCGCCCTGTACGTTGCGATGGCCGATGGACCAGATCTCCGGGCGCCAGCCCTCCTTCTTCGGGTTGCCCGGGTAGGGGGCGCCGTCGGGCATGATGCGCACGAGCTTTCCCAGGTGGTTGCCGGGATTCTGCGCTTCGTTGCGCGCCGAGTAGCGGTCTCCCATGGTCACGAACAGCGAGCCGTCGCCGGTCAAGACGATGCGCGAGCCGAAGTGGTTGCTGGAAGCGTAGGAGGGCTCCTGGCGGAAGATGACGCGCACGTCCTCCAGGCGCCCGCCGGTCTCGTCGCCGACGAGCTTCGCCCTGGCCACGCTGGTGCCGTTCTTGGAGCCCTCCCGGGGCTCGGCGTAAGAAAGAAAGACGGTGCCGGATGTCGCGAAATCCGGTGCCACCTGCACGTCGAGCAACCCGCCCTGGCCGCTGGCATAGACCTTGGGCACGCCCTGGAGGGAGGGCGACAGCATGCCGTCGGCGCCCACGATGCGCAGCCGTCCCGGCCGCTCGGTCACGAGCAGCCGTCCGTCGGGCAGGAATGCCAGGCCCCAGGGGTGCTCAAGCCCCCTGGCAAAGGTCTCGACCTTGGGCGTCTGACGGCTCTTGACGGCGGGCGCCTTGGTGATCTCGGCCGCGAGCGGGGTGCTCAGGGCTGTCAGGCTCGCCAGGGCCGCGAGCAGGGCGGGAACACGCATGGAGCGGGAACTCCGGGTTGTGGCTCGACCAGACTGATGGGCCCTGCCGGACGACGCCGCAAGGGCGCGTTGCGCTCAACTTTCCGCCACCGGCCGGCGCGGCGCGGCGCGATTGTGCTCGCCGACGTGGGCCCATATAAGGGGGCATGTCGAAGGGCATTCCATTCACCAAGATGAACGGTCTCGGCAACGAGATCGTCATGGTCGACCTGCGCGGGCACTCCCACGTGTTCGACGCCGCCGAGACGCGCGCCATCGCCCAGCGGCCGGCCTCGCATTTCGACCAGATGATGGTGCTGCACGAGCCCAGGACCGCCGGCACCGAGGCGTTCGTGCGCATCTATAACGCCGACGGCTCGGAGGCCGAGGCGTGCGGCAACGGCATGCGCTGCGTCGGCTGGACGGTGGCGCAGGCGACCGGGCGCAAGAGCCTCAAGTTCGAGACCAGGGCCGGGGTGCTGGACGTGGTCGTTGCCGGCATCGACCGCATCAGCGTCGACATGGGGGCCCCTCGCTTCGGCTGGGCCGACATCCCGCTGGCCGAGCCGTTCCACGACACGCGCAGGATCGAGCTGCAGATCGGGCCGATCGACAAGCCGCTGCTGCATTCCCCGTCGGTGGTGAACGTCGGCAATCCACACGCGATCTTCTGGGTGGAGGACGTCTCCGCCTTCGACCTCGGCCGCTTCGGGCCGCTGCTCGAGAACCACCCGATCTTCCCGCAGCGGGCCAACATCTCGCTTGCCCATGTCGTCTCCGGGGAGGCCATCACGCTGCGAACCTGGGAGCGGGGTGCCGGCCTCACCAGGGCCTGCGGCAGCGCCGCCTGCGCGGCCACAGTGTGCGCGGCGCGCAAGGGGCTGACCGGGCGCACCGTCACTGTGACCCTGCCCGGCGGTCCGCTGCTCATCGAATGGCGCGCGGACGGCCGCATCTTCATGACGGGCCCGGTAGAGATCGAGCACGAGGGTGTGCTCGAGCTGGCGACGGCTTGAGCGATGAGTTCGCGGGCGACGGCGAACAATCCGCTTGAAGCCTCCGGCGTGCGAGTCGTCACGCTGGGATGCCGGCTCAATGCGTTCGAATCGGAGGTCATGCGGCGGCACGCGGTCGCGGCCGGATTGGACGACGCCGTCATCGTCAACACCTGCGCCGTCACCGGTGAGGCCGTGCGGCAGGCCGCGCAGGCGATCCGCAGGCTCAGGCGCGAGAACCCGACCGCCCGCCTCATCGTCACCGGCTGTGCGGCGCAGATCGAGCCGCAGCGGTTTGCCGGCATGGCCGAGGTCGACTGCGTCATCGGCAATGCCGAGAAGATGCAGGCCGAAACCTTCAGGGCGCTCGGGCTCGGCGACGGCCCGCGCCTGGCCGTCGACGACATCGCCGCCGCGCGCGAGACGGCACATGCGCTGCTCGACGGCTTCGGGGCGCGCACGCGCGCCTACGTGCAGGTGCAGAACGGCTGCGACCACCGCTGCACCTTCTGCGTCATTCCGTTCGGTCGCGGACCGTCGCGCTCGGTGCCGGCGGGCGAAGTGGTGGCGGGTGTGCGCCGGCTGGTGGAAGCAGGCTGCCCCGAGATCGTTCTCACCGGCGTCGACATCACCGATTACGGCGCCGGACTGCCGGGCGACATGACGCTGGGCAAGCTGGTGCGCCACATCCTGCGCCACACGCCCGAGCTCAAGCGGCTGCGCCTCTCCTCCATCGACCAGGTCGAGGCGGACCCGGACCTGATCGCGGCGATGGCCGAGGAGGAGCGGCTGATGCCGCACCTCCACCTTTCGCTGCAGTCGGGCGACGACATGATCCTGAAGCGCATGAAGCGGCGCCACTCGCGCGCCGAGGCGGTGGCGTTCTGCGCGCGCCTGCGGCGTCTGCGGCCCGACATCGCTTTCGGTGCCGACCTCATCGCCGGCTTCCCAACCGAGACGGAGGCCATGTTCGCGGGCTCCCTCGCCCTCGTCGACGACTGCGGCCTGAGCTTCCTGCACGTCTTCCCGTTCTCGCCGCGGCCGGACACGCCGGCCGCGCGCATGCCGCAGGTCGATCGCGCCATCGTCAGGGAGCGGGCGGCGCGGTTGCGGCAAAAAGGCGAGGCGGCGCTCGCCGGCTACCTCCAGGCCCAGGTCGGGCGCGAGGTGGAGGTGCTGGCCGAGCGCGACCGCCTCGGGCGCAGCCCGGCGTTCGCCGAGGTCGAGCTCGATCGGCCGGTGCCGCCGGGGCAATCGGTGGCGACCCGCGTCACCGGCGTCACCGACCGGCGGTTGCGGGGGGAGGCGCTCGCCCCCATGTGTGGGCCGTGACCGATACTCCTGCCAAATCCTCCCGTGGCCTGTTCGGCCTGTTCCGCCGGCCCGCGGCAACGCCTGCGCCGGCCGAGCCTCGCACCGAGCCAGCGGATGAGCCGTCCGTCGCGTTGCAGCCGCAGTCCGTGCCGGCGGCGGACCCGACAGCCGATGCTCCCGCGCCGGCCCCGCCGCCCCCCGCGGAGCCGCCCCGGCAGCAGGGCTGGTTCCAGCGCCTGAAGGCAGGGCTGACCAAGACCTCGGCCAAGCTCGCCGACGACATCGCCGGCATCTTCACCAAGCGGAAGCTCGACGCTGATACCCTGGAGGAGCTCGAGGATCTGCTCATCCAAGCGGATCTGGGCGTCGAGACCGCCATGCGCATCACCGAGGCCCTGTCCAAGGGCCGCTACAACAAGGAGATCTCTCCGGCCGAGGTGCGCAGCGTGCTGGCAGCCGAGGTCGAGCGCGTGCTGGCCCCGGTGGCCAAGCCCCTCGAGCTCGAGGGCGACCGCAAGCCGCACGTGGTCCTGGTCGTTGGCGTCAACGGCACCGGCAAGACCACGACCATCGGCAAGCTGGCACAGCGCTTTGCCGACGAGGGCAAGAAGGTGATGCTGGCGGCCGGCGACACCTTCCGCGCCGCCGCCATCGAGCAGCTCAAGATCTGGGGGGAGCGCACCGGCGCGCAGGTGGTGGCTCGGGCAACCGGTGCCGACGCGGCGGGGCTCGCTTTCGACGCGCTCAAGGAGGCGCGCGCGAATTCGAGCGACGTGTTGCTGATCGACACCGCCGGGCGCCTGCAGAACAAGCAGGCCCTGATGGACGAGCTGGAAAAGGTCATTCGCGTGCTGCGCAAGCTCGATCCGGAGGCGCCCCATCACGTGCTTTTGGTGCTCGACGCCACCACCGGCCAGAACGCCCTTAACCAAGTGGAAGTGTTCAAGGACAAGGCCGGCGTCACCGGTCTCGTCATGACCAAGCTCGACGGCACCGCCAAGGGTGGCATTCTGGTCGCAATTTCGGCAAAGTTCGGCCTACCTGTGCACGCAGTAGGTGTGGGGGAGAGCGTCGACGACCTGGCGGCGTTCGACGCGGGTGAGTTTGCGCGCGCCGTCGCGCTGGGCTAAGGACAGGAAAAGGCAAGGGAGGGGGCGGCTTCCAACAAGAGCGCCCGAGAAGGCAGAGCGTGGCAGTGGAAGCATTGAGCTGGCGCAAGCGGCATTACCCCTTCAATGCCGAGCAGACCGTCAACATCCTGGGGGAGATCGGTCCGCTCGTGGCCATGTTCCTGGTCAACGGCATCTATGGCATCGCCGCCGGCACCTGGGCGCTGATCGGCTGCACCCTGGTATCTCTGGTTGCCACACTGGTGATGCTCGGCCGGCCGCCGGTCATGCCCTTCATCGCCGGCGCCGTCAGCGTCACCTTCGGCGCGCTCACCCTCATCACCGGCAACGCCATGTGGGTGCAGATCAAGGTGACCCTGTTCAACGCCCTGGTCGCCCTGCTGCTCTGGATCGGGATGAGGACCGGGCACAACTTCTTCCGCTTCGTGTTCGGCAAGACCTTCCACTACACCGAGGAAGGGTGGACCAAGCTCACGCGCAACGTGGCGTTGTTCTTCCTGGCGACTGCGCTGGTCAACGAGGCGGTGCGGCTCGGCTTCGCGCACGCGCACATCAGCGCGCTCAATCGCGTGTTCACCGGCGTCGACATCTGGATCCTTTTCAAGATTTTCTTCGTGATGCCGGTGACGGCGCTGTTCTTCTGGTGGCAGGTGCGGCAGCTGCAGAAGTATCGCCTGCCCGAGCCGATTGCCAAGGTGGCGCCGCGCAACGATTTGATGTCGTGAAGCGGACGCCACGGAGCGCGCATGGGTGAAGCGGAGCAGCAGGCGGGCACGACGGCGGGGCCCAATCCCCTCGTCAAGACGCTGATCGAGTTCGGGCCGCTCGGCGCCTTCTTCATCGCCTTCTATGCCGCCGGCATCTACTGGGCGACGGGCGTCATCATGGTCGCCAGCGTCATCGCCCTCGTCGCCTCCTGGCGCCATCT
>DASRDL010000367.1:0-6165 GCA_035652635.1 Hyphomicrobiaceae bacterium
AGGCCTTGCGGCCCTGGCCGGCACGGCCGCCATCGGGCCGGCGGACTCCCGCCAGCTGCGCGACGGCCGGCGCGGCGATCAGAGTGCCTCCCGCATCGCCGACACGCCGCGCCTCGCCGTGGTGGCGCTGCGCGAGCAGCGGGTTTCCATCTACGGTGCCGACGGCCGCATGCTGCAGTCGCCGGTTTCGACCGGCGCGACCGGCTACGAGACGCCGGCCGGCATCTACAGCGTGGTGCAGAAGAAGGAGGACCACCACTCCAACGTCTATCTCGACGGGCACATGCCGTTCATGCAGCGCATCACGTGGACGGGCATTGCGCTCCACGCCGGCGTGCTGCCCGGCCAGCCGGCCTCGCACGGGTGCGTGCGCCTGCCGCATGCGTTCGCCCAGCACCTGTTCGGACTGACGGACATCGGCCTGCGCGTCGTCATCGTGCCCAGCGATATTGTCCCGGCCCCCATCTCCCATCCGCTGCTGTTCCAGTCGAGGCCGGGGGCGAGGGAAGCGTCGGCCGCCCGTCTCGACGTCGCCTCGGCCGGGTCCGACCTGCCGGCGCGGGCGGCCGCGGCGCGGCTGATCGAGAACCTCAAGGCGCAGGCAGCCGCCAAGTCGGCCGAGGCCGACGCCGCCACCAGGCGGGCTGCCGAGATGCGGCGCGTGGCGGCGAGAAAGGCCGCCGAGGCGGCCCCGTCGGTGCGGGCGGTACAGGGGGCCGAGGCCGGCGTGGCCAGAGCCGAGGCGGCCGTGAAGGCCGCCGAGCAGGCAGCGGGCGCCGCCAGCACGCCCGAGGCCGTCGAGAAGGCTCAGACGGCCAAGGCGAAGGCAGCCGAGAAGCTCGCCGAGGCGCAGGCCCAGCTCGAGACCGCCCGCGCCCAGGCGCAAGCCAGGAAGGAGGCGGCCGAGCGCGCGGCCGAGGAAGCGAACGCCGCCGAGGCGGCCCGTGACCTGGCGCTCGATGCGGCGAGCGCGGCAACGCTCAGGAGCGCGCCCGTCTCGGCGTTCGTCAGCCGGAAGACGCAGCGGCTGTACATCCGCAAGGACTATCTGCCGGTGTACGAGGCGCCCGTCACCATCCGCGACGCTGACAAGCCGATCGGCACCTATGTCTTCACCGCCATGGACGCGCTCGAGGACGGCGCCAAGGTGCGCTGGAACGTGGTGTCGATGTACAAGGGCGGCAAAGACGAGCCCGCGCCCGCCGCCGAACCACCCCGCCGCAAGGGCGAGGTGCGGCAATCGACGGCCGGTGCGCCCGCGGATGTCGCCGGTGCCACGGCGGCGCTCGACCGCATCGTCATCCCGCCGGACGCGCTGGAGCGCATCAACGATGTCGTCCTGCCCGGCTCCTCGCTCATCGTCTCGGACGAGGGGGCCAGCATCGAGACCGGCAAGGACACCGACTTCGTGATCGTCATGAGCGGCGAGCCGCAGGGCGGCCTCAAGAAGCGCCAGCGCGAGTTCCCCGCCTACGGCGACGACGAGTACTATGGCCGCGGCGGCAGCGGCTTTTTTCCGTTCTTCAAGTTCTGAGGGAGGCCCTCGAGCACCGAAAGGCCCTAGCCCGCCGGGGATCGGAGGCGATATAGAAGGGCCGTCACGCGGGCGTGGCGAAACCGGTAGACGCAACGGACTTGAGGCAACTCGAGTGCTCCCGCGGGAAACCCGGGATGCAGAACTGCCCAAACTCGGGGAAACCTTCCTCCTGGCAATCCCGAGCCAAGCCCCGAACGGTCCGATCCGCGGCCCGGCCGGACGGGGAAGGTGTAGAGACTAGACGGGCAGCACCTAACCTCCAGCCGCAGCCGGAGCATGGTGAAGGTATAGTCCAGACCACAAACTCGCTTCGCCCTTGCGGGCAGCGAGGCGGCCAAAGCCGTAGCTGGTACGAAAATCCGTAGGGCAGCGATGCCTGTGGGGGTTCGAGTCCCCCCGCCCGCACCAGCGCACCGCGCCTCGGCTCGGTCACCCGGAGGCAATGGGCGACGCGATGGCGCTCCGCACCAAGGCGCGACCCGTCGGGGCAAGGCAGACTTTCTTCAACAGATAAAATCGGGTGAGCGGCAGTAGGCCGCATTCTTGCGTTCGGGGCGATGGAGTAGCGCCGATCCTCGTGCCGCGACACGCGCGAGATGGACGGCCATGGGCAGCCTGCGCATCGTCATCGTGGAGGACGACGCCTTCATTCGTCTCGACCTGGCGACACACTTGCGCACGGGGGGTCACAGCGTGGTCGGCACGGCCGACAGCGCAGCCGCTGCCGTGAGTGCGGTTGAGCGCGAGCGGCCGGACCTGGTGCTCATGGACGTGCGGCTTCTCGGCGACCGGGACGGCTTCGAGGCCGCCACCGAGATCTGGCAGCGCTTTGCCATCCGCTGCCTGTTCGTATCGGCCAACCTCGATGCCGATGCACGTACCAAGGCCGTCCCCGCCAACCCGATCGGCTTCCTGGAGAAGCCCTTCACGCGCGAGCGCCTGCTCGCCGCCGTCGGCCAGGGCTGCTGACGCGCGATGGCGAATCGATCAGCTCGGGCACGACCGAGCCGCCCCTCCCGGCCAGGCCCAGGCGCCGGCTACCGCCCCAGCGTGCGCAGGGCGAAGGCGTAGGCGCGGGCGAAGTCCTCCAGGTTGTCGTAACGGCCCGAGCCGCCGCTGTGGCCGCCCTGCGTCTTGAGATAGAGGATCACCGGGTTGGAGTCGGTCTTGGCGTGACGCAGCCGCGCCACCCACTTGGCCGCCTCCCAGTAGGGCACGCGCGCGTCGTTGAGGCTCTGCAGCACCAGCATGGGCGGGTAGGCCTGGGCACGGACATTGTCGTAGGGGGAGTAGCTCCTGATGTAGAGGAAGTCCTCCCGGCTGTCGCCCGGATTGCCGAACTCCGAGAAGCTCGACTCGGTGAGTGGGAGGGAACGGTCGAGCATGGTGTTGAGCGGGTCGACGAAAGGCACCTCGGCGTAGACGGCGCCGAACAGGTCGGGCCGCATGTTGACGGCAGCCCCCACCAGGAGGCCGCCGGCCGATGCCCCCGAAGCCGCGATGCGGCCGGGCCGCGTCAGGCCGAGGGCGATGAGGTGCTCGGCGGCAGCAATGAAGTCGGTGAAGGTGTTGAGCTTGTTGCGCAGCCGGCCGGCCTCGTGCCAGGGGTCGCCCTTCTCGCCTCCGCCCCGCACATGGGCGATCGCGTACACGAACCCGCGATCGACCAGCGAGAGCCGCTCGATGCCGAACTCGGGCGTTTCGGTATCGCCGTAGGCCCCGTAGCCGTAGAGCCAGGCCGGCGCCGAGCCGTCGAGCTTGAGGTCCCGGCGGTGCAGGATGGTGACGGGGACGAGCGCGCCGTCGCCGGCGGGAGCAAACAGCCGGCGCGTGACGTAGCGCGAGGGATCGTGGCCGCTCGGCACGTCGTGCACCTTCCGCAGGCGCCGCTCGCGCGTGTCGAGGTCGTAGTCGAACACCTGCTTGGGCTGCACCATCGACTGATAGGTGTAGCGCAGGCGGTGCGTGTTCTGCTCGAGCCCGGAGTCGATCTCCACCTTGGCGGGCGCGTCGCCGAAGGTGATGGCATGCTCCGCGCCGTCAGCCCAGCGACGCACCAGGATGCGCTGAGTACCCGTCTCGCGATCGCGCTCGAGCCACACGAGGTGGTCGCGGAAGGCCACCATGTCGTCGATCACGCGGCCAGGCTGATGCGGCACGATATCGCGGAACGGCGCCGAGGCCGGCGCCGAGACGGGCTTCTCGGCGATCTTCCAGCTGCTGGCACCGTCGGCATTGGTGAGGTCGATCAGGCGATCGCCGACGTTGGTGATCCAGTGCTTGTGCCCGCGCTTGCGCTCGACCACGGGAAACGGCCTGCCGGTAGGGTCGGCGAGGTCGAGAAGACGGATGTCGGCGGTGGAAAAGTCGCTCGACTCGATCACCATGTACTGGTCGGACAGCGTCAGCCGGAGCGACACGGCGAAGCCCTCCGCGTTCTCCTCGTAGACCAGCGTGTCCTCGCTGACGGGGGTGCCCAGACGATGCCGGAACACCTTCTGCCCCCACTTGTTCGGATCGCGGCCAACGTAGAACAGCCACTGGCTGTCGCGCGACCACACCGCGCCGCCACGCACTTCGTCGATCCGGTCGGGGAGGGTGCGCCCCGTCTCGATGTCGCGAATCCACAGCACGTTGCGCTCCGAGCCGTCCGCGTCGACCGAGTAGGCGAGCAGCCTGTGATCGGGGCTGACGGCCACGTCCGACACGGAGAAGGCGCTGCGGCCGTTGGCCAGTGCGTTCTCGTCGAGCAGCACCTGCTCGGGCCCTCCATCGCGCGGGCGGCGGCAGTGCAGCTTGCGCTGCAGGCCGTCGGGATAGCGCGTGTAATACGCCCACGGGCCCCACGGTTGCGGCACGGAGCGGTCGCGGCGGCTCAAGCGCCCTCGCATCTCCGCGATCAGCTCGCGCTCCAGCGCACGCTGGGGTGCCAGCATCTCGCGGGCATAGACGATCTCGGCATCGAGGTGGGCGCGGATGTCGTCTTCCAGCGCCTCGGGCTGCTCGAGGATCTCCTCGGGATTGGCGGTCCTGAGCCAGGCGTAAGGATCGACGCGGGTGATGCCGTGGTTCTCGATCGTCACGGGGCGGCGCTGAGCGATGGGCGCCACCGGCCGTTCGGCCGACGCCGGCACCGCCGGCAGGCCGAGAAGGAGCGCCGACGCAACCGGCAGCAATGCGCCCGTGCGCGGCCTGAGAATGCTCATGGACTTCGCCTCCAACGCCGCTTACCGACACGAGAACGCCTACGAGCCTACAAACGTCGGCGGCAAATTGGGGGCAATGATGACCGGCGAACTTGGTGACCGCCGCTTGAAGAGGCGTCGGCGGCGACCGAACGGGCCGAGGCACCTGCGGCCGAGCGCCGCCGCCCCTTGCCGGGCAGGCGGTGCCCGCTCGCCGGGCGGCCTGCCTCAGCGGTAGTCGAAAACCTGGATGATGGCCGGGCCCAGGATCACCACGAACAGCACCGGCAGGAAGAACACGATCATGGGAACCGTGAGCTTGGGCGGAAGGGCGGCGGCCTTCTTTTCGGCCTCGGCCATGCGCATCTCGCGGTTTTCCTTGGCCATGACCCGCAGGGCGGTGCCGACCGGCGTGCCGTAGCGCTCGGCCTGGATCAGGGCGGTCGCGACCGCCTTGATGCCAGGGATGCCGGTGCGCTTGCCGAGGTTCTCGAAGGCCTGGCGGCGGTCCTGCAGGTAGGAGAGCTCGGCGGTGGTGAGCGACAGCTCCTCGGCGAGCTCGAGCGAGGTGGGGCCCACCTCGCTCGACACCTTCTGGAAGGCCGCCTCGATGGACATGCCCGACTGCACGCAGATCAGCAGCATGTCGAGCGCGTCGGGGAAGGCGTTCTTGATGGAGGTCTGCCGGCGCTGCACGAGATTGTTGATGAACAGGTTCGGCAAATAGAAGCCGATGTAGCCGGCGCCGACGGCGAGGCCGATCTTGACGAGCACCGGATAGTCGTAGTCGGCGATCACGAACAGGTAGAGCAGGGCCACCAGCGCGATGATGATCGGCATGGCGAGCCGGAAGAACATGTAGGCCACCAGCGGCGCCTGCCCGCGCAGGCCCGCCATCTTCAGCTTGTCGCGCACCTCCTCGGTCTCGAACACGCTGCGCAGGTTGAGCTTGTCGACGATCTCCTGCATGAACCCCTTGGGTGCCGTGCGCAGCCTGCCCTGGCCGTCTTTCTTGGCGAGATCGGCCAGACGCGCGGCACGCATCTTGTCGCGCTCGGTGGCCATCACCTGCATGCGCGTGGCGAGGCGGTCGCGCGTCAAGACCGGCATCAGCACGGTGAGCGTGGTGGCGAAGGCCGCGACCGCCGCCAGCAGCGTCACGACGATCTGCGGGCTCATCAGCGACATGATCTGATCGAGCATGAATCTCTCCGCGTCTCTTCACCCTACTGACGACGTCTCGTCCGAATTTCGGCGATGATCCGAGCCGGCTCAGTATTTGAAGTTGATCATCTTGCGCATCACCAGCACGCCGCAGGTCATCCAGGCGCCGGCCGCAGCCAGCAGGAACTGGCCGAAATAGGTGGTCCACAGCAGCGAGATGTAGGACGGCGTGGTGATGTAGACGAGGATCATCACCATGAACGGCAGGGCGCCCAGCAC
>DASRDL010000368.1:0-5119 GCA_035652635.1 Hyphomicrobiaceae bacterium
TGCCGCAGGATCTGCCTGGGCGCCTGCACTTCTGGCGCGGCGCGTCCGGCCGGCGCTACGTCCACACCGTTTACAGTCTCATCGAGTGCCCGCCGCTGCCGCAGGCGGTCTACTTGCTCGTTGCGCGCGACAAGAGCGGCCGGCGCCATGTGCTGAGCATCGACGCCGGCGAGAGCGATGCGCCCACGCTCAATCTCGCACGCGTGCGCCAGCGCGGCGCACAGCTCGGCGCCAACGAGGTGCACGTCCACTTCCTGTCCGACGAGGAGGCCGAGCGCCAGATTGTGCTGTGCGACCTGCGCGCCGGCCAGTTCGGCTCGCTCGCCAGCGAGCCGGCCCGCGGCGCCCGCGCCTGACGCGCGGCGAACTCAATCCAGGTCGAGCCTGTCTCCATCGTGCCGCCCGCGCGAGGGGCGCCATATGCGGCGACTGCCACCACCATGGCGGCATTGAGCACGCGGGCGGCTTTCGCTATCGAAGGTGGCGGGCACACCGCCGTAAGCGGCCGAGCCCCGTGAGGGAGGACAGGATGGCGAAGAGGTCGCTGCGCCAGCGGGCCATGAACGGCGAGCCGGTGCCGGGCGCCATGGTGTTCGAGTTCTTCACCCCCGGCATTGCGCAAATCCTGAAAGTCGCCGGCTGCGAGTACGCCATCTACGACATGGAGCACGCCGGCTTCTCGTTTCCCGAGCTCAAGGCGCAGTGCGCCCACTGCCGCGGCCTCGGCATCGCCCCGATGGTGCGCGTTCCCCGCGGCGAGTACCACTTCCTCGCCCGCGCGCTCGACGTCGGCGCACAGGGCGTGATGGTGCCGATGGTGGACAGCGCCGATCAGGCGCACGCCATCGCCGAGGCCACCCACTATCCGCCCTCGGGCCGGCGCGGCGCCGCCTTCGGCTTCCCGCACGACGACTACGAGCCGGGCGATCCGGCCGCGAAGATGAAGGCCGCGAATGCCCGCAACCTCGTCATCGCCCAGATCGAGACCGAGCGGGGCCTCGCCGAGGTGGAGGCCATTGCCGGCGTGGACGGCATCGATTGCCTGTGGCTCGGCCACTTCGATCTGACCAACTTCCTCGGCATCCCCGGTCAGTTCGAGCATCCGCGCTATCTGGAGGCGGTGAAGCGCATCGTCGCCGCCGGCCGCGCCCACAGGAAGGCGCTGGGCTTCATGGCTGCCGACGCCACACTCGCTGGGCAGTACCGCAAGCTGGGGTTCAACATGATTGCCGCCGGCACCGACCAGGCGATCCTCATGGCCGGCGTGCGCGGAATATTGGCCGTAAGGTAGGGCGCAAAAGGCGTCAGCCGCATTGCGTCGATGTCGCGGTGTATCGGCGCATTGCGCCCCGGATCAAGTCCGGGGCTTATGCGCCCTACGAACCAAAAATCAGCCCAGGTCCCGCACCATCTCGCGCTCGACGAGCGTGGGCGTATGGGCAAGCGGCCTCGTCACGCCCGTCGCCCGGAAGCCGCAGCGCCGGTAGAGCGCCTCGGCAGGCTCGTTTCCCGAGGTAACCCAAAGGGCGAGGCGGGAAGAGCCGCACGCCCGTGCCCACGATGCGACGGCTTCGACCAGCGCAGCGCCGACGCCCGATTGCCTCGCCGTGCCGTCGACGAACATGCCGACCAGAAGCGGACCCGTGCTTTGCGCGTCATCCGGCCGGGCGAGGCCGGTCGCGAGGCCCAGCCACTGCCCGTCGCGCTCCGCCACGAACGTGGCCCGGTCGCAGCCCGCCGACGCGCCGGCAGCCCTTTCGCGCCACAGATCGTCGGAATAGCCCTGCTCCCGCGCGAGCGTCGAACCGTAGGCCAAAGGCGTCTCGGCGAGCGCGCGCAGGCGCAGTGACCGCAATTTCGAACCCTCCCCAGAGCGAATGCGGCGGATTTCCGGCTTCATAGCGCTTCCGGCCGTATCCCGAATTGGTCGCGGAAAGCCCGCTCGCCGACGCGCGTGACGGCAACGGCGCGGGTGCCGTCGATGCGGCGCACCCATCCCCTGGCAAGCGCGTGCGCGCACAGGGCGGCGCCGATGGCGCCGGCCAGATGCGGGCGCCGCTCGCTCCAATCGAGGCACGGCCGGCACAGGATGCGCCGCGACCGCGCTCGCGCCGCCATCATCGCCTCCACGTCGATGCCGAGCCGGGTCAGGAGCGCAACGCCGGCGTCCGTCAGGAGGCCGGCGTCGTCGGTGAGCTCCACCTGCCCCTCCCGCACCATGGCGTCGGCGAGCGCCACGCCGAGCCGGCCGGCGAGATGGTCGTAGCAGGTCCGCGCCGCCCGCAGCGCCCTATCGCGCGGGCCGATGGTGAGGCGCCGGCGCAGCGCGCCCATGCCGGAGGCCACCTGCATGATGCTCTCCATCATGCGCGCCACCGCCGGTGAGGCGAGGCGATGATAGCGATGCCGCCCCTGCCGCTCGACCGCCAGCAACCCGGCCGTGGCCATGCGTGCGAGGTGACTGCTCGCGGTCTGCGGCGTGATCCCGGCGGCCTGCGCGAGCTCGGAAGCGGTCAGCGCACGTCCGTCCATCAGTGCGTGCAGCATGCCCGCGCGCGCCGGGTCGCCGGCGAGCGCCGCCACCTGCGCGAACTCCGCATTGGTCGCCATGGCGAGCCGTCCTCTGTTGCCGTCCCATCCTGAGCGCGAATGCCACGCCCGATGCTTCGGCCGACACCGTAGCATTTCGTGGCCGCGCCCGTGCACCGTCGAACGCCTCACGTTATGGCGAGGACGGTCCGGGCGATGACCATCACGGCGACGAGAGCCGCCAGCAGAGGTTCCTTCTACGGCTGGCGCGTGGTGGCAGGCGCCTTCGTGCTCGCGACCTTCGGCTGGGGCATGGGCTTCTACGGCCCGCCGGTGTTCCTGAGCGTCGTCACGGCCGAGCGGGGCTGGCCGGTCACACTCGTTTCCGCCGCCATCACGGTGCACTATCTGATGGGCGCACTGGTCGCCGGCAACCTGCCGGCGCTCAACCGGCGGCTCGGCATCGCCGGCGCCACCCGGGCAGCGGCGCTGTGCCTCGGGCTCGGGGTGTTCGCCTGGTCGATGGCAGCGGCGCCCTGGCAGCTGTTTGCCGCCGCGCTCTTGAGCGGCGCGGGCTGGAGCGCCATGAGCGCGGCCGCCGTCAACGCCATCGTCTCACCGTGGTTCGAGCGCCGGCGGCCCGCCGCGCTGGCCATGGCCTACAACGGCGGCAGCATCGGCGGGGTCATCTTCTCGCCGCTGTGGGTGCTCGCCATCGGCGCTCTCGGCTTCCCCCTGGCTGCGGCCGCCATCGGCATCGTCATGGTGGCGACGATGTGGACGCTCGCGGCCACCCTGTTCTCCAAGACGCCTGCCGGGATGGGACTGGCACCCGACGGCGATGCGTCCGGCCGCACCGACGCCCCCATCGCCGCCTCGTCCGCAAGACCGCTGCCCGGCACGCTCCTGTGGCGCGATGCGAAGTTCCGCACGCTGGCGGCGGCCATGGCCTTCGGCCTCGTCGCCCAGATCGGCCTCACCTCGCACCTCTTCTCCCTGCTGACGCCGGCGCTGGGGGCCCGGGGTGCGGGGCTGGCGATGGGACTGGCCACGGCGCTCGCCATCGCCGGCCGCACGGTGACCGGCTGGCTGATGCCGCCCGGAGCCGACCGCCGGCTGCTGGCGTGTGCGAGCTACGGCGTGCAGCTGGCGGGATCGCTCACCTTCGCGCTGGCCGCCGGCGGCAGCGTGCCCCTGCTGCTCGCAGGCATCGTGCTGTTCGGATTGGGGTTCGGCAACGCCACATCACTGCCGCCCCTCATCGCCCAGGTGGAATTCCGACCCGACGATGCCGCGCGCGTCGTGCCGCTCATCGTCGCCATCTCGCAGGGAACCTACGCCTTCGCGCCCGCCGCCTTCGGCCTGATCCGCGAGCTGCCCGCCTTCGCCGCCGGCGCAGGGCCCGGCGAGGCTCCAGCGCTGTTCCTCGCCGCCGCCACCGTCCAGGCCCTCGCCATCGCCGCCATGCTCGCCGGGCGCCGCAGGTAGGCGCTCAGCTCGGCTTGACCCGCCGCGCGACCCCGATGCTACAGTCCGCCCCGGAGGGCGCGCACCGCATGCCGATCGACAAGCGGGCCCAGTCCGCGGCGCAGGCGCTGGCGGATGTGGCCGACGGAGCAACGGTTTTCATCTCGGGCTTCGGCGGCGCCGGCTTTCCCAACGTGCTGATCCGGGCGCTGCGCGAGCGCGCCCCCCGAAACCTCACCCTCGTCGTCAACTCGGCCACCCACCGCTACTCGCTCACGCACGAGCTGATCGAGGCCGGGCTCGTCGCCAAGGTGGTCTGCAGCGCTGCGCGCGGCCAGGGCAAGGAGCTGTCGCCCTTCGAGCGGCTGTGGAAGGCCGGCAAGATCGAGCTCGTGTGCCTGCCGCAGGGCACCTTCGCCGAGGCGATCCGTGCGGGCGGCGCCGGCATCCCGGCCTTCTACACCCCGGTCGGCTACGGCACCGAGCTCGCCAAGGGCAAGGAGGTACGCAGCTTCAACGGCCGCCCGCACGTGCTCGAGCATGCCATCACGGGCGACCTCGCCCTCGTCCGCGCCGACACCGCCGACCGCTACGGCAACCTCACCTTCCGCTACGCGCAGATGAACTTCGGCCTCGCCATGGCGACCGCGGCGCGGACGGTGGTGGCGGAAGTGCGTGTGGTGGAGGACGAGCCCATCCCGCACACCCGCGTGCAGGTGCCGGGCACTTATGTCGACCGCATCGTGACGGTGGGCAAATGAGCGCGATCGAGCCCCTCAACCGCCGGCAGATGGCCTGGCGCGCCGCGCAGGACATCGCCAGCGGCATGCTGGTCAACCTCGGCATGGGCATGCCCGTGCACGTCGCCGACTATCTGCGCCCCGAGGCCGACGTCTTCATCCAGGCCGAGAACGGCGTGATCGGTGCCGGGCCGCTGGCAGCCCCCGAGGCGGCGGACCCCGACCTCGTCGACGCCAGCAGCCGCCGCATCACGCTCAGGCCCGGCGCCTCGATCATCGACTCCTCCTGGTCGTTCGCCATGATCCGCGGCGGCCACATCGACCTCACCATCCTCGGCGCCTTCGAGGTGGCGTCGAACGGCGACCTCGCCAACTGGGACATG
>DASRDL010000369.1:0-3248 GCA_035652635.1 Hyphomicrobiaceae bacterium
TCACATGATGTTTGCCATCGAGCAGGGCGCGGTGTTCGAAGGACGCAGTCGGCGTGCGGCCGATGAGACAGCCCTCAACTCCGTGGTTGAAGCACGCAGCGCCGAGCGACTGGGTGGCGATCGCTCGAACCCGAGCTGATCTGCAGGCAGCGCGGGGCACGGCCGTCCGGAGCGCTTCGCTCGGTGCCGAGCGAGAGCTGGTGGGGTTCGATTTGTTTGGCGGCGAACCCCGAGCCCGCACCGTGCGCCGCAATGGGCGCGGTGCCCAGAATCGGCGAGCGTGTTGCTCGCGGCAGTGCCGCTCGTAACAGTTTGCCGCGATCGGCCGGCCGGTGCGGGGCCAGAGCCGGCTGCGTCTTGCGACCGGCAAAGTGAGAGCGATGCTGAAGTCGTCGCGGCAAGCGCTTGACTCGTCGCGTGTTGCCGATTGCAACAGAAATATTTCACTCGCCGTGGCGCACGCGCGCGCATTGACGTGTTAATGTTCGCCTGCGGTCGACACTTCGCGCGCGGAAGCGCCAAAGAGGGTGTTGGCTGCCTAGCGCGGGGGCGCACGATCTCGGTCGTGCGCCCCCGCACTTTGTCACCCCCTAGCCACGATGGCGCGTGCGCAGCACCAGCCAGTGCCGGCGCCCAGCGTCGTGGGGACAGGCGCGCGGGTTTGGCTGTCCGTCCGCGAGGGGCCCTCGGGGCACCCTCCATTCCGCGTCGGGGTCGGCGCCCGCGCGATTGCGCAGCGCGACCTCGGTCTCAATTGTGTCCCGGCTCGTTGCCAGCGGGGCGCACACGGCGCAGCAGGTCGGGCCCTGGGCGAAGATGGTGATGCCCGCGGTCGGAGGGTGGCGTTGCATCTGGCGCTCCCATGCCGGCAGCCGACGCAGGGACGGTCGAGCGCGCAACTCCCATGCCCGGCCCGGGTTCCCGGGGCGCAGGAAAACAGCGCAAGTATGCCCGCAGGGACACGGGGGGCAGCCCTGACCGGGTGCGACTGTGCCGGGCGGAACTGCCGCGGGCGCCGGCCTCGCCGATCATGGCCTCCACACAACGCGCTTCAGGAGGGTTGCGCCATGCCACGCCCTGCCACAGGCTTCCCCGATCTGACGCCGTCCGAGAGCATGATGCTCGCGCGCTACCTGGCAGGCTGGGCGGCCGCGGACGCCGAGGCGATCGCCGCCGTGGTCGCCGGCACCTATCGCCTGCGCGACCCGCTCGTCGGCACTTTCACGCGCCGCACGCTGTCGCGCTATTTCGAGCGCGTGCGCGCTGCGTTCGCCTCGGTGTCCCCCACGCGCCCGAGCGACTGCGGCTTCACCCTTCGCGGTCCGATGGAGGCTCCGGGACAGGATGCTTCGGCGAGCTACTGGCGCGAGGCTGCCGCGCTCGGTCTTTCCGGGGTGTCCCGCCTCGTCGTGACCCCGCACGGCGTCATGGCCGACGTCGTCACCTACGATCTCAACCCGGCATCCGACTTGCTGCGCCGGTGCTCCGCTGTCGAGGAAACCGCCGGCATTCTCGACTTGGCGCCGGCAGCCTGAGCCACGCCGCAGCTCCGGCTCAGGGCAAGCCGTCGACAACCTCCACGACGAGGCGGCGCCGATCGTGCCGCCTTTCTTTCCTGGCGGTCTGCGCGCCGCTCCGCGTGCGAGGGACCGGGGCGCGCGCCCCTTCGCGAAGAGACCGTCGAACGATGTGGCGGGTGTGGCGGCCGGTTCGCGGCCGGCGCGAAGCCGCCGGCGCCCCGCGCGCGGGGATATTTGCAGGGGGCGCCGGACGGCCCGTCCGCCCATGCGCAGGCGGACGCGGCCAGCCCTACCACCTCCCCTCCCGCCACGATGTCCCCGATGAAACAGCTGCCGCCGGGTCGCCGAAAAGGCGCAAAGCGGCTGACAACGTTCCGCTCGCCCTGTGCGGCCCGTCGATGGTAAATTGAGCACCCTGTTGCATCGAGAGGGTGATTCCGAGCGGCCGACAGCGCCATAGCAGGGCCTGTTGCGGCGCAGCGTCGTGAGTGTGCCGACCGCGCCCGTCATGCCGACGCGCCGGACAAAGGACAGACGAGGGACCCGAGCTTTGCACGACTGGTTCTTCAGACACGGCAGCCGCAAGCGGCTCATCGACTGGCTCGGCCTCGACGCCTGGATCGATTCGTCCCTGGCCGAGACCTGGCAGTCGGTGCAGGATCGCTGGAATGCGGTGTCGAGCTTCTTTGCCCGCTTCCGGCTCACGGGGTGGCGGCGGCTCGCCAACGAGCTGATCGGGGAGGCGCTGACGCTGGGCACCGGCGGCCTAGCCGTGCTCTACATGCTGGCCATCCCCGCCATCAACGACTTCGACGAGAACCGCATCAACCAGGGCAAGTATTCGGTCAAGTTTCTCGACCGCAACGGCGTCGAGATCGGCCAGCGCGGCATCCTGCACAACGACGCGGTGCCCCTGGAGGAGATCCCCGACCACCTGATCAAGGCGACGCTCGCCACCGAGGATCGGCGCTTCTTCGAGCACTTCGGCGTCGACTTCCTCGGTACCGCCCGTGCCCTCATCGAGAACGCGCGCGCCAACGAGGTGGTGCAGGGCGGCTCCACCATCACCCAGCAGCTGGCCAAGAACCTGTTCCTGTCCTCGGAGCGCTCGCTGACGCGCAAGATCAAGGAGGCCTACCTCGCCTTCCTCCTGGAATCGCGCTTCACCAAGCGGCAGATCCTGAAGCTCTACCTCGACCGTGCCTATCTCGGTGGCGGCGCCTACGGTGTGGAGGCGGCCTCCCAGTTCTACTTCGGCAAGTCGGTGCGCGAGATCAACCTCGCCGAGGCGGCGGTGCTGGCCGGCCTGTTCAAGGCGCCCTCCAAGTACGCCCCACACGTCAATTTGCCGGCCTCGCGCGCGCGCACCAACGACGTGCTCAACAACCTGGTGGAGGCGGGTTACATGAGCGCCGGGCAGGTGCACGCGGCGCGTGTCAATCCTGCCAAGATCATCGACACCCGTCCGGCCAGCAGCCCCGACTGGTTCCTCGACTGGGCCTTCGAGGAGGCCCAGCGCCTGGGCGAGGGCCGCGGCTACCATGTGCTGACCGTGCGCACCACGGTCGATCCCGGCATGCAGCAGGCAGCCCAGGAAGCGCTCATCAACACCCTGCGCCATTCGGGCTCGAGCCGGCGGCGAGGCTACACGGGGGCGCTCGTCTCCATGGAGCCCGACGGTGCGGTGCGTGCCCTGGTCGGCGGCCTCGATTACGAGGACAATCAGTT